>DUGE01000024.1 GCA_013331595.1 Microcaldota archaeon
CTTGCTTTTGAGCGCCAGCGAAATATCCAAGCAATACGCGGCCTACGTGGTGGAAAAGATTTGGGGTCCTGAAGAGCTGGAAAAGTACAAGGCACGGATGGCAACCCACATGGAGGAAGGCAAGAAGCTCCGGGAAAAGGCCGAACAAGGCGAAAAGAAATAAAAACGGTCCGTTCTGGAATAAGGATTGCTGAGTAAAACGAACAGGGTTTTAAATTGAATTCAGACTTGGAAATTATGCGGAATGCAACATTTTTAGATAAAAATGAGCATTTTGTTTTGATAGTTGATGCAACTCATGCTAGTTCCAAGCGTTCCGTTAAGGGAAAATTAGCGTTAACTACTAAACGACTTTTTTTTGCTCAAATACGGGGAATCTTTTCCAAACAAGCAGCCATTAGACTAACGATCCCTTACGAAGACATTGTGAGTGTTTCTACACACAGATGGCTCTTACTTTGGAATAAAATAGTTCTTACAATAAAGCATGGACACCAAACATCAGAAATCGTTTTTATTAAAATACCCGACTCTGAAAAACTTGTTGAAAGAATAAAAGAGTTAATCCATCAGGTAAATAATGAAAAAAAGATTGAAACAACAGTAGTAATTAAAGAAAAAGCAGATGAAACGCCCCTTGAGACGCTTAAAAAGAAGTTAGCAAGAGGCGAAATAACTACTACTGAATTTCATAAACGAGTGCAACGAATATAGTTTAGTCTTTTTATTCCGAGAAAATTTCCTCCATCAGGACGCCGTAGGCCGGGCGCGTTACTGCAATGCCTATTAAAACGCCCAAAATTGAAGACAACGCAAAACCCATAACTTCTACGATGCCGCTCAAGAACAAAGGCATCATTGAAGCAATCGCTATTCCGGCGGTAGTGAAAACAATGAAGAAAGCGCTCTTGAACTTTTCCGCATTGCTTTTGACGTCCTCATCCTGCTTTCCTTTGCGCATGAACTCATCGGTAATGATAATCTGGTTGTCGACCCCGCTCCCAATAAGCGCAACAATTCCCGCCATTGCGCCCAAGTCCAGGGTTCCGAAAGTGCCGAGCAGCGAAAGGAGGATTACGATTTCAATCAGAAGCGTTAAAACTATCGGGATGATTAGCCTCAATTTCCTGTAGCGCAACACCAAAAGAATTGATACTGCCAAGGTAGCCAAAAACAAGCCGATTATGCTGTAAGCCATAAACTGCCTTCCGAGGGAAGGCGAAACGTCGTAATAGCTTCCAACGATGGTGGTTACGGGCAAACGCCCTCCTGAAAGAATGCTCTTGAGTTCCTTAATCTCGTTCTTGGCATTCTGCTCCTGCTCTTCAATGGTTGCACCGCTCTTTGCAAGGCCGCTTATCTGGTACTGGGTTATCACATTCTGCCGTATGGGCTCCACTTGCAGGGTTGGGGCAGAACGCAAGCCTATTGCAGGCCAGGATGAAATTGAAATTCCAGTTTGGGAAGGGAGAGAAACGGGAGTGAAATCCGCTTCTGGCCTTGAAACAAGCCTCTTTTCAGCATCAGTCGCATTGGAAAACCCGTTGTCAGCCAAGAACGCCTGGAGCCGGGGGTTTGCCTTGAGAGTCTGGTCGCCCACAACCACGCGCTCCTTGCCCTGCAAAACGCTCTCGTTGAAAAGGCCGTTTTTCAGCACCACTATCGAAAGGTCGTCCCCCGATTTTTTCAAAACCTCATCAATCGAATCCTGCGGCACGTTTGCCAAGATGCTTTCATTGGGAAGCACGACCACCGCCTTTTCCGGCCGGTCCAAAAACATCAGGACTGGAAAACCAGATTTTCCTTGGGCCGCATCGGCAAAAAACATTTCGCCGTCGCCAGTAATAGCGAAGCTCAAAATCCACTCGATTCCGCTGCCGGACTGCTGGACTTGCTCGCCCTGCGGGCCGCCTATTGCGTTTGCAATAATGTGCTCTCCGGCCAAAGCCTGCCTTCCGTCAACCACTGCCTCAAACTTGCCCTGCTCACGCAGGATATCTTCAATGCTGTTTATCACCCTGGAATCCGCACGGGGAATTTCCACGAGTATATCCTTATCACCCAAAGGCCTTACAACCGCCTGGCTCAAGCCGAACTTGTTGATGCGCATTTTAATCGTGTCAACCATCAGGCCCATGGTTTGCGAATCGACGCTCCGCTCGAGGGAAATGGGAATGCGCACTCCCCCTACGAACTCTATTCCCAGGTTCGCGTCGAAAGTCAGGGGATTCAAATCGCGCAGGAACAACATGCCTAAAGCTATCAAAAACACTATTGAAAGCACTTGAATCCGCCTGTTCGAAAAAACCTTGTTTAAAGCCATGCTGCATATCCACTCTTTCAAACCAACACAAAACACAACAATTACTGCGCGTGCTTATGCTCCTGCTTTTTAGCATACCAAAAAATCATTACGGCATTGCCCATCCACGTTGCGATGAAATCGGCAAATGCGCCAATGACCGCAACCATTCCTATTTCGTAGTAAACCGGAATTTGAAGGAAGAACGCCAGCACGCTTAGAACGCCGAAAGCCGCAATTGTGGTGAAGTTCATCATAAAACCAGTTTTCATTGCGCCGAAAATCCGGTCTTCCGGAGTTCCCTCCCGCTTGCGTAAAACGCGGGCGGTAAGCATGACATCCGTATCAAGGGAAAACCCTATGAGCATCAGCAAAGCGGCCACGCTGGCCAAGGTCAAAGGAATTCCAAGCAGGCCCATGACACCCGCAGTTATTATGACGTCAGCGGCTGCGCCGAAAATGACCGCAACGCTCGGAACGAAACTCCTGAAAACAAGGAAAATAATCACTGCAGAAAGTATGAAAGAGTAAAGGATAACTTCCTGGATTTTAGCGAAGAAAAATTTGCTGAGGGAAGAGCCCACTTCCTTGAACGAAGATTGCGTTATGGAAACGGTTTTCGACAGAGTGTCGGAAATCTTCTGGCGGTAGGCGCTTCGCGCGTTCAAAAACGCTTCCTGCGCTTGCTTGACTTGCCCGTGGGCATCGCCCGTCAATTCAACGCCTGGCGAAGCCAACTCTGCCAAGTCCTTCGCCTTTGCAGAAACCTGCTCCCTTGTTTCCCCGGCCAAAGGCGACTGGGCGATTTCCAGCTCAACCAGCTTCTGGTCAAGCGAATTCACTTCCCCAAGCAACTGCTCGCCGCGCGAGAGCTTCTCATCAGAAGGCAATTCAATCTCAAAACCCTTTCCGGAAGGGGAATTGAAAGCCCTTACGCTCGAAGGGTTGAATTCGGCCAACGCAGCGGAAATCTGCTGGCTTGAAATGTCCTGGTCGGTGAAAATCGTTATCAGCTGCCCTCCCTTTAAGTCAATGCCCTGGGGGATTTTAGGCACGAAAAAAACCAGTGAAACCAGTATCAACAGCACCGGCACTATCACGAAAAGCTTGTAGTGCTTGAACTCGTAAATATTCGGGAATTTCATGGGAAAAAACCGCGTTTAGACTATACAAAAACCCTTTGGAATAAACCCACCGCTGAGCTAAAAGCTATATAGGAAAATAGGCCCGCCGCCATTAAAAACCCTTTTGCAGACCGAGGCACAAAGCTTTTTTTCCTTGCGCAACCAAAACATTTTCCACTGCAGGGGTAGCGAAGCCTGGTCGCCAGGCCCGCTTTTTCTTTTGGAAAAA
>DUGE01000094.1:0-6129 GCA_013331595.1 Microcaldota archaeon
GGGCTCAGCCCAATGCGCGGGTCTTCCAAGAATTTTGCGGCTATTTGCGAGACGTTCTCGCATGCGACGTGCGCGCCGCCCAATTCCGCGACGCTGTCGTCCCCATAGCCCACGAGGACTCTATCATAGAATTCTTCAGCTTTTTGCGTTGCCACAACCTGGTCTACGCCGCTCGAGGTTTGAAAGCCGACTATTTCCTTGAAGCCCATTTCCGGCTTGAGAATGAATTCATCAAGCAAAACTCGGCGGAGGCTCTTGTCCGTGCGGGAATAGCGCGAGAAAAGCGCGCCTTTGACGACTTCAGGAAGGTTCGTAAGGACGAAAATGCTTTTGTCGAGATTCGTGCAGAAAGGCTGGAGGACCTTGAGCTCATCGTCAGTAAACTCGCCCGCCGGACTTGCGGAATTGCCTGTAGAGCCTTCAACCACTGAACCCACCGTTGCAAAAAATACGAAAGCAAATTATAAAACCACATTTATATTAAACGTTCCTATGGCTTCCAACTATTCACGGGCAATTTCATTCCTCGAAGCTTTGCCAACGCCGAAATCATGGCGGCTGAAGCGCATGCAAAACCTCGTGAAACAAGCGAGAATTGAAACCGGTTATTCGTGCACGCAGTTCATCCACGTTACCGGCTCTAACGGAAAGGGAAGCGTTTGCGCCATGCTTTACTCAATCCTCCGCCAGGCGGGCTTCAGTGTGGGCGTTTATACTTCACCCCATCTGGCCGATTGGCGGGAACGGTTTTTGCTTGACGGCAAATTGATTTCCGAAAAAGAATTTACGCGCTTACTGCAAAAAATCAAACCCTACGGTTTGAAATCTAAGGCCAGCCAGTTTGAGATTCTAACTGCCATGGCGTTGGAATGGTTTGCGGGAAAAAAACCGGATTTCGTGGTTTGTGAGGTCGGCTTGGGCGGGAGGCTTGACGCCACGAACGTCGTTAATGCGAAATACGCGGCAATAACCAGCATTTCACTAGAACACACGCGCGAGCTCGGCAAAACAATCGGAAAAATAGCGTGGGAGAAGAGCAAAATCATCAAGCCCAATGCAATTGTGGTAACTCCCAATGGCGGAGCGGCGTTGAAGGTTATTGAAAAGGAATGCAAAGCACAAAACGCAAGTTTAATCCGCGCCTTAAAACCGAACCACATCGTTTGCACGCAGAAAGGGACCACGTTCATCCTCGGCAGCAAAAAATACAAAACATCACTTTTGGGTTTCCACCAGGCGGAAAACGCTGCCAATGCAATAGCCATTGCAAAGCACATGGGAATTTCAGACAATCACATCAAACGCGGCCTGCTCAATGCAAAATGGCCTGGCAGGCTGCAGGTTTTCGCGCGAAAACCTTTGGTTGTTTTGGACGGCGCCCATAATCCGGCGGGAATTAAGGTTTTGGTAAAATCGTTCGCAGAACTTTTTGGAACCCGGCCAATATTGGTGGTGGGAGTGCTTGCGGACAAGGAATGGAAGAAAATGGCTCGCACGCTTGTTTCACGCTTAAAGCCATCATTGGTAATAGCAACTGAACCTGATTTTGAGCGGAAGCTTAACGCGGAAACCCTTGCAAAAGAGTTTGCAACACTTAAAGCGAAAGTTGCAGTCGAACGGAACGTCAAAAGCGCAGTTCAGCTGGCGATGGAAAAGTCCCTTGAAACGAAAAAGCCCGTGCTCGTTACTGGTTCGCTCTACGTTGTCGGGGAAGCATTAGCTTAGCGCTTCTTTTTCTTGCGCGCAACCGAACGCACTTCGTCCGCATCCTTTTCTTTTATTTGCTTGAAGTAGCGCTCGTGCAGGATTTCCCAGTTGCGCTCGCTAATCTTGCCCCGCATCAAAAGCTCGTCAATCTTCTCTATCCGCTCTACGGGGCTCAACGGCGCGCCGTTGCGCCTGAACGCATGCGCACGGTGGACGAGGAAAACCAAAAGCAATATGCCTATTGCGATGAGCGCGCCTGAAACGAGGTTCAAGACCTGGGAATCGTTTGCAGTCACTTTCGTTTGCACCGTGAAAATTCCGTCCTGGCTTCCGCTTGAAGCTGGAATTTCATCCACGCTTTCAGGCAGGGGAATGTCTTCAGCAGAAGCTTGGTTTAGCAAAAGCCCCTTGAGGAAAGGCATTTGCTGGCGCAGCACTTCGCTCAACTCCTGCAGTTTTATGGCGTTGACCAAGTAAACAAAGTCCGTCGAGCGGTTGTGCTCGGCAAGGCTGTAGAGCGAGTGGGCGAAGTAATACTGCGCCCAGATGGAAGAGTTGTAGCGGGAGAGGTCTGAAGTGGAATTCCTCAAGCCGAGGTTGAAGTCAGGGCCTATCTTGTTTGAAATCTTGTCCCCGGCATTGGCCAGCGCAAGGGCGAAGAGCGCGTCGAAGGCCGAGGTTGAAAAATCGCCGTTCTTGAATGCGGCAAGGGCGCCGGAATAGTGCTGCTCTATTTCAGAATCCAAAACGTAATCCTGCGATTCGTTGAGCGAGTCAATCAGCTTCTTTGCGTAATCGCGCACGGCGTTTTCGCTGACTGCAGTTGAACCCTGCTCCCGCAATGCAACGTCATTCATCCTTTTTGCAGCGTCAAACCAGCTTTTTGCAGCCGCATATTCCGAGTAAAGAATTTCCACGTCAACAAGGCCTACCGATTGCTTTATGCCTTTTACCTTATTCAGGCCCCAGTAATAGCGGAGTTTTGCTGCAATGGCCCACTCAATGTTTTCTATCGACTCGTTTGCGAAAACAATGGTTTTCGCGTCGTTCTCCAAAAGCTGGGCCATGCGCATGAAGTCTATTTGCGCAGTGCCTTCGAGCTTGAAAGAGTCGACCGAAAGCTTGGTGACGAAAATGTCGTTTGCCGCAGTGTAGTAATAGCCCTGGTCAAGGTAGTACCTGCTTTGGTTCAACGTTTCCATTATGCTCTCTCGCAAAAAACTGCTGCTGTTCGAGGAAGCGAGATCAGCATGCATCTTTTCAAGCGAAGCAAGGTCTTCCAATGAAATTTGCTTTAGGGGATTCAAAACCGAGGGAGGGAATATTTTTTGCAGCACAAGCGGCTCTTCGGAAAAAGCCTTACTTTCAACAACCGTGCCTTCTGGCGTGTAGGCATGGCGGATGACGTCCTTCAGGCTCTGCACTTCCACGACTTGCACATTGAACTGCTTGGCAACCTCGGCAATGTTCCGCCCCTGGTATTTAGTCTGCCCCCGGGGAATCAAAAACAGCTTTACGCCAGTATTGCGCAGGGAAAGCACCTTGTCCAAAATCCCGCCAACCCCGCCAACGCTCCCGTCGCGCTCTATTGTTCCTGTGACGGCCATGTCGCCGCGCGGCTTTTTGTGCGTGAACTCGCTGTAAGCCAAGAGTGCCAGCGCCGCGCCGCCTGAAGGGCCATCAACAACCTGCGTCCTTGCAACTATCTTGAAAAGAACGTTGTACGACTGCAATTCAACCCCAGCCTCGCGGGCGGCCACCTGCGCCGCAATGCGGGCGGATTCCTGGGTGTCAACGGAAATGTACGGCTCTATGTCTATGAAGACTCCGCCAGTGCCCTGCACAACATCGGCTTCCATTTGCGTGAGCACGCCCTTGCCCGCCGTATCAACGGCAGGAACTTGCAGCGTGGTTTGAGCAAAGCAAAAAGCAGATAGAAAAAGCGTTAAAACCAGAAAATTTGTTTTCAGCATTCAAAACCACGCCATTTCCAGCATCAACGCTTTCGGTAAAAATCCCAAGCGGATAGTGATTAAAAGCCTCGGCATTAAAATATTGATTTGTTACAGCAGCAGCCTTTTTAAGAAATATCCTGCAGAATAGCTTTTAGTTAATCTTTGGGGCGGAATGCGTGCAGAAAAAACTGGTCCGGGCAGGCGTTAAAGACCGCAAGGTCCTGGCGAAAATTTTCGACCGGCGGTCAAGAAACGTGGTTAGGCTCAACGCGAAAAGATTCCTTCCGGAAAGCCTAGTGAAAAAAGCTGAGAGGGTTGAAGGCCACGAGTCCCTCTCCCTGGAAGGAAAACTTGAAAAAACCCATGAAAACCATTCGACAGACGTAGCGATTTTAGCAAAAAAAATTGCCGAAATCCAATCTCAACTATATAGGTCGTTTGATTTCCGCAATGGGGGATTGAAAATAAAGGCCAAAACAAGCCTTCGGAAATTGGGTTTTTCCCGAGCGGAAATCAAAGAATTAGAGGGCGAACTTAGAAGCCACACCCTGGTCCATGAAAGAAAAACAGGCAGTGACAATGGGGAGAAAATTGAACTTGCAAAACCAATTCCCGCAGTGACAATGGACGGTGAAAGAGTAAACGAAATTTTATCGTGGTGGGAAAGAGATAGTTTCGCCATCCCGGAGCACGCTGGCTATTTGCACGACGTGGGAAAAGCCCGCAGGGGAATCATTGAATTAGTACACGGAAGGCCTTTTTCTCTTGGGGACAGGCAATTGATGGGAATGCATGAAGAAGCGAGCGAAAAAGATATTTTGAAAGAATTTAAGGAGCCGGACAGGCTTAGAAAACTGTTTGCCTTTGCAGCCAGGCACCATACCTTTACGGCCACTTTGGCAAAACACCGCAAGTTTGTCTCCCTGGTGCAAAAAAACGGCAGAATTCGGGAAGGACTGCACGAGCAGGCATTCCTAGCAAGGCTAATCCACGACGCCGATTCTTTTGTTGCGATAACCCAACGCAGGGGCACGTACATGCCGGACATGTCTTTAAGGCAAGTTTTGGGCGAAGTCATTTCTCCATTGAGGAATGACTACCAGCCAATAAGCCCCTTGAACAAGTTTGCGCTGTTAACATTAGTAAGAATGGCAAACACGAGCACGAGCCAGCTGAGCTATAGTGGAAAAGCAAGGTAATGGAACTTTCGTGCTTTTCCGCTGGTCGCAAAAAACCCAGTAAAGGTTCCAAAACATTAATTTTTGCGGTAAAATTGCCTGAACGCTGCCGTGGGCAAGTTTGCACAGCTGGAAAAAGAAATCATTTACCCAGGGTTTTCTTGAACGCCCTGAACTCGTTCTCGTTCATGAAAAACTCGAAAGTGTTCTTGCTGCCCGTCATGTCGTAATACTGCAGCTCGACTTTCACTTTGCCGAGCGCGGCCTTTTCAACGTCCTCAACCGCGGAAACCATGTTGCGGGCGATTTTCTTGCCGAAAGCAAAAAGATGCCCAGCATCGACTTCAATCTTGCCCACGCCGTCGTTAGTGGTAAAAGTGAAACTCCACTTGCCCTGCTTTTGTTCAGCCATTTCAACCGATGAAATAACCATGCCGGCATTAAAAACAGTATGCAGCGAAAACGGCCGGAATGCAAAAGCCTAAAACCCCAAAATGCCGAACAGCGCCTGGCCGAACCACAATATGGCAAGTGTTTTTATCGCCCTTCCTGCCACGATAACAACCAGAAAATGCTTCCAATCCATGGCCAGGGTTCCTGCAACTATTGGGATGAGGTCTCCGACAAACGGAATCCAAGGGCTTAGCAAGAGCACGGGCCAGCCCCATTTCTTGAACCACTTTTCCGCCTGCTTTTCGTGCTTGGGGTCCCGCTGGACTAGGAAAGTGTGGATGCCTTTCAAGCCCACGGCGTAATTGATGAACGCGGAGAGAGTGGAGGCTACGATGGCAATAAGGAAAATTTGCTCTAGGGGCCAGACTTTCAACGCCAAAACAAGTATTGGCTCTGAGGGGAAAGGCAGGAGCGAAGCCGACAGGAACAGCACGATAAACAGGCCGGCCAGGCCGTAATTCTGCAGGAGCATTACGCCAGTGGCTAAATCCAAAACCATGCTTTGCATAACCAAGCCAAGCTTAAAATTAATGGTGTTTGATAAAGTAAGGTGGTTCAAATGAAGTGTCCGACCTGTGGACAAGGTGTTTTGAAGAAGCAAAAGGTTACGGTAGAAAAGTTCGGAACTACGGTTGGCGTTTTTACCGCGGAAGTTTGCAGTGCTTGCGGAGAACAAATTTTTGATTCTCGAGAATCGGCAAGAATCGAAACCAAGATCAAACAACTTGGCGCATTGGACTTGCCCGCATAGTCGTAAAAACGTTGTAGTTGGCAATACCACCCTACAAAAGTTTCTTCAGCTCTTCAGCCTTGTCGGTCTTTTCCCACGTGAATTC
>DUGE01000094.1:6168-6405 GCA_013331595.1 Microcaldota archaeon
GCCGTAAGTATCAACAATAATCTTCCGCCCGGTAACCCCCGTGTCAGCCTCTGGCCCGCCTGTTTCAAAAATTCCTGTTGCGTTAACGTGATATTTGGTATTCTCGTCAACTAAACTCCCGCAAACGCCTTTCACAACCTGTTCTTTCAAATCGCTCACTATCTGCTCGTTCAAAACATCGGGGTTATGCTGAACTGCAAGGACAATCGTATCAATACGCAAGGGTTTCCCATCTTC
>DUGE01000070.1 GCA_013331595.1 Microcaldota archaeon
GTGTTGGTTTCCTGCTCCCACAACCCGTGAATCGATAAAGCTTCCTGAAGCGCGTGGTAAGAAGGCGTAATTGCAAAGCTAGCCAGGGCGGGGTCGCTGTGGAAAGAGTAAATGCCGGGCGTCAATCGGTTTACCCTGCCGTATTTGGCCAGGTTGGTTACGAAAGTCTGGGCGTAAGCTCTGCTAGCTCCTCGTTCGGTCAAGAATATGCTAGCGTCGGCCTTCGTGAAAACGGGTTTTTTTGNNAAGTCGTAAAAATCCCGTATCAGCCGCCGGTTTTCGAAAGCGCTCATTTTCTCTTCGAGCAAGTTGCTTGGCGAAAGGGTGAGGATCGTGAGAATCCCGCCGTCCGCCTTTTCAAACTCTCCCACCGCCGGTCGGATTTCACCGGCTTTTGCTTTCGAAACGTTTATTTCAATCCTCACTTCAGCTTTCCCGTCGGTTATTTTGGCGAAAATAGTGTTTTCAGTTTCCTTGAACTTGCTTACCGTCAAGCCCCTCTTGGATGATTCTGCGAAAAGCTTTTCCTTAAAACCTTCGCAAGGCGGCATGTAAAAATCCAAGTCTTCGGAAAAACNNGATTGCAGTTCCTCCGTGAAGAACTGGCTTGCAGTCTGGGAACGACGAGTACATGATTTCCACGACCTCGTCCTGCAACAAGGCGATTTCCCTATGCGCCTGCTTCTTGAGCTTATTCAACAAAGGAAGTTTCATATAATTAGAATAAACTAAAAGTATAAAAAACTATCTTTTTAGTTTATTTTGCAAAAGGCGGGTATTGATGATGTGGAGAACGGCCTTTTGCCCGAGGGAGCGTTTTAAAAAGTTTAAAGACTTCATTTTCTTTTAGGTTTTTAGGAAGGTGACGGGTTTGAAACACTTTTTCGTGGTTTTAGTAGCGATTTTGGCATTGTTTTTAGCAGGCTGTTTGGAGCAAGAGTCCCAGTCTTCACCTACTCCGACTGGAATTCCAACCGGAAGCATTACTGTAACTCCCACGCCAACCTTGGATGCAACAATAAGCCCGGCTCGTGACGTGACCGGAAAGTGGGTCGGCTCGGCAGCTTTCACTGAAGACAACATTTACGCTGGGGATGCGAGCGGGGAAGTGTTGTGCTCTTGGAGCGGAACCTTCACCCTGGACTTGGTGCAGCGCGGTAACGACGTCGTAGGCTACTTCAACAAAGGCACTGCCGCCTTGTGGTCGTCGTTCGACTTTAAAATAACCGGTCACACGCAAACAATCCTCTCGCAGACTGGAACGGTGCCGCCCGCGGGCTGCTGGGTTCCCCAAGGCAGCGCCTGGAACGCGGGGATTGATGAAGGCACAATTAGTTCGAGTTCGATTAAATTGAGCACGGGCGGCATTCCGACTTTTTCAGGCTCGTTCACTTCAGACCACATGTCCCTCTCGTTAGTGAACTGCCTTTTGAAAGCCGGCGACTCGTGCACGGTAGTCGATGGTGCGAAGTGGAAAATCACGCTAGTCCGCCAGCCGAATTAAAACCAGTCCTAAAAATCCGATACTCCAAGCTTGCCGATATCTTAAGGATTGCGTGAATTTCTCTTCTAGACTTCCACTTGCTTGTCCATGCCAGATTTTTTAACTAGTTCAGATTGCGTCAAAGCCCCGTTATTGTCTTGCAAAAGTTTTACGAGTTTCTTCATTCCTAGTCTTGTTTTCTGCCCAGGGCGCGTTCAATAGGCTGAAAACCTGGTTTTTTAAAAAAGCCGGGGAAGGTGCGCAATCGATTTAAATGCACGGGCAGTAATTGCCTTTAATGGTTCTCAAGAGTTTTGCAACCGTAGTTTTCCTGTTTTTACCTCTTTTGCTTTCAGGGTGCTTGACCCAACAACCGCAGCAACAACCGTTTGCAACTCCAACCGCAGTTCCAAACGCGAGCATGATGCAAGTCCTGCCATTGCAACCTTCAGTTCAAAACCCGTCTCAACCGCCGTTGCTTGAACCGGCAGAGAAAAAGCGGATTGCAGAGCAAATCGTGGGGGAACAACGCCAAGCCCAAGGCAAGGGATACAAGACAGTTTCAGAAAAACCGAAAGGCTGGTTTGCGAACGGGCAGGATGCTGATGTCGTTTTATACGCGACTGGCTTCGGCGAGAGCGGCGGCGCTGGCGTTTTAAACCACCCGTCGAAAGTCGCCACTGACGGAAAGCGGTTGGTGGTTTCAGACACCCGCAACCACCGGGTTCTAGTGTGGAATTCGATTCCCGCCCGCAGCGGCCAGCCTGCCGACCTTGTGCTCGGCCAGCCCGATTTTAATTCAAACACCCCGGGGTTAGGAGCAAGCAAAATGAATTGGCCCGTGGGCGTTGCGACAGACGGAAGGCGGTTGATTGTCGCAGACGCTTATAACGACCGGGTTTTGGTTTGGAATGACTTTCCTACGCGCAACGGGCAGCCTGCCGACATAGTCTTGGGGGCGCCTGACTTCGGCACTTGGCCCAATTACTTGGACGAAACGCAAGAGCGCGATCCGGCGAGAAGAATTTATTGGCCGTGGGACGTTTATACCGACGGGCAGAAGCTTTTCGTCACAAGCACGACCGACGGTTCGGTTTTGGTTTGGAATTCTTTCCCAGTAAGCAACAACCAGCCTGCTGACTTGGTTTTGGGCGCCGAAAACTTTTCAGCCAGGTTTTCAGGACAGCCTAAGGACGGGGAGCTTGATTTGCAAACGCCTCGCTCGATTGCTTTTGACGGAACGCGGCTTGCGGTGGGCGATTACAACGCGCACGCGCTGTTCGTTTGGAGCAGGATGCCTTCGCAAAACGGCGTTCCTCCTGATATCGCGATTCACCCGAAACGACAGCCTGAAGAACCGCCGAGCGGGGCAATGGGATTGGCGTTTAGCGGCGGGAGGCTGTTCGCAACGGTGATTCACTTTGTTTTCGCATGGAATTCTTTTCCGACGAAAAGCGGGCAGAAGGAAGACTATAAGGTTGGGATGCAGAGAACCCGCGAAGAGACTCTCCTTGCTCCCGATGCCGTGAAACTCTTGCCGGACGCGTTCAACAGCCCGTTCGGCGTCGCTACGGACGGAAGAAGGTTTTTCGTCGCGGATTCGAACAACAACCGCGTTTTGCTTTGGAACGAAATTCCGGCGAGTGCCGGGGCTAAGCCCGATGTGGTGCTGGGAGCGCCGGATTTTGAAACCAATGTTTTCGTTTCGCGCAACAGCTTCACGAACCCCCAGCCGTTTTCCGACGGCGAAATGCTTTTCGTGGGCTCAGACGGTTTCGGAGGTTTCGTTTACAAAAAAATTCCTGATGAGAGCAAGGCAGCTGCTGACGTTGTAGTGGGAACGCGGTTTGGCGACGCGCCTTTCGGCGGGCAGGCTGTCTCGGACGGAAAAAGGCTTTACATGGTTTTCCGCGAGGGTTCGAAAGTTTTGGTTTGGAACAATATTCCCGAAAAGGACGACGTGATGCCGGACGTGATTCTCGGAGCCAGTCCGGTTAGCGAAATCTGGGGGCAGAAAGGCAAGGGGAAAACCGCTTTCGACAGCCCTGCCAGCGTGGCTAGTGACGGAAAGCGCTTGTTCGTGTCTGACCAAGGGAACAACCGGATTCTCGCTTGGAACGCGATTCCCCCGCAAAACCAGACTCCGGCAGACTTGGTTTTGGGGCAGCCTGACTTCGAGTCGACTTCGCCGGGGCAGGGGTTAAACCAGCTTGACCGTCCAAGCCAAATCTCAACTGACGGAATTCGCCTTGCTGTTGCAGACCAGTCGAACAACCGCATCCTCGTTTGGAAAACAATTCCCGCCCGCAGCGGCCAGCCTGCTGATTTCGAAATCAAAATTGTGGGCCACTCGGCGCCTATCGGCTGGGCTGGAGTCCCTCAATTCGCGCGCCTCGCGGGACCGCAAGGGGTTTTCGTTTACAACAACAGCCTGTTCGTTTCAGACATGGGTAATAATCGCGTTCTCGTCTGGACTAAGTTTCCCGAAAGCGAGGCTGACGAGCCTGACGTCGTTCTCGGGCAGAAAGACTTCAAGAGCAACTATCCCGCTTCAATGTCGAAAAACGGCTTGCTCATGCCAGGCTTCTTGAGTTTCGACGGGAGTTTTCTTTGGGTGGGCGAGTTCAAGTGGAGCGACAGGCTTTTGCGCTACAGCGTAGGTTGAGACTAAAGCAAACGCCAAACCGTGGTTTTGCCGAAGCTTTTTCCATTCAACTGGAGGCATTTGCCCAAGGGCGCCTTACTAAAAGTTAACTCCCGCGTTTTTCTTTCGCTGTTTGTAATGCTTTTAAGCCCTCCGAGAATTAGTTTTAGCGAAGATGGTGCAAGAATGAAAACCGCAATTGTTTTCTTGGTGCTAGCCTCGCTTTTGCTGTTGGGTTGCGCTCAAGAAACGCCATCTGAAGTGACGCCGTCTCCCACGCCGCAAGCTCTTGCTGCGATTTCCCAAGCACTCACCCCAACGCCACCAGCGCCCACACTCACCCCAACGCCAGTCCCTAAAGAAAAATCGTTAGCCTCCGAGTTGGGCTTGCCTGAAGGGTATAACGCGGAGTTTCTGCTGAAACCAGAGCTGCTCTCGCCGCTCTTCATTACCGCGACTTCTGACGACCAGCTTCTGGTGGCAGAACATTATGGCGACCGCTTGCTGCGCATAAATCCTTTAACTGCTAAAATAGATGTTCTTTATAATCTGCCTCACGAGCAGAATGTCTGGAATGCTTTATTGTCTGATGGAGCTGACGGCGCTTATATGCAAATTAAATGTCAAATTGTTCACATTAGCGGAAATGGCACTTATACAGTTTATTATCCTCATTGCATGAATCCAGCA
>DUGE01000020.1 GCA_013331595.1 Microcaldota archaeon
AAAAACCTGCCGGAAAAAAACCGGTAGGTAGTGCCCGCCTTATTGTTGCCCCTAAGGATTTGGGGCTTCCCTATATAGGAGCCAAAAACAGCTTGCGCCAAACCGGCGCAAAGTTTTTATAGTTATCCCACCATAGGATAATCCTACAGGTGGATAATTTGCGGTTTTACAATAGGGAGAAAGAGATTGGGGTGCTGGAACGGGCAGTCGCCCAGAAAGGCTCCGCAATGGTGGTCATAAGCGGCAGGCGCAGGGTCGGCAAGAGCAGGTTGGCCGACGAGTTTTTGAGAAAAAAGGGGTTTGGGTTGAAGGTCGTCATCGTGCCTAAGGAGGAAAGGCAGGTGGCAACAGACTTGGCTGCGGCTTTTTCCAACGGATTCAAGCCTTCGTTCAGCACGGTAAAGGAAGCCTTCGAATATTTTTTTGCAAAGTCCACGGAAAGGCTGCTGTACATAGACGAGTTCTCGAACTTCCTTGAGGTCAACCCATCAATACCTTTCGAACTGCAGCGGCTTTGGGATACTTATAAGGACCGGACGGACAAAGTGCTCATTCTTTCAGGCTCGTACGCAAGCATGATGGACAAGATATTCACGCGGCAAAAAGCGCCGCTATTCAACCGCGCTTCGTTCAAAATCATCCTGGAACCGCTTAACCCCAGCGTGATTTGGGCCATGCAAGAGGACCTGGGCGTAAAAAACGCCGCAGAAAAAATAACAAACTACTGCGTTTACGGAGGCATCCCGTACTATTACGAGGTCATAGAAAAGTTCGGCCGCCCCCTGGCCGGCCTGGAAGAGCTGTTTTTTGGCGTTGGGCAGTTGAGGGAAGAGGGGCAGAACATCCTCAGGCAGGAATTCGGCGCCGCATACAAGAAATACTTCTCCATACTGGAAGCCATTGGCGCGGGGCTAGTTTCAGGAGGGGAAATAGCGAGCAAGATCGGGCTGCAGCAAACCACGCTTTCGAAATACATGCAATCGTTACAGAACGACTACAAGCTTATTGAAAGAATCGTGCCGTTCGGCCAAAACCCGAATAGGAGCAAGAAGGGCGCGTACGCGATAAAAGACAACATGCTCGCATTCTGGTTCAAGCACGTCTACGGCAAGCGCACTCCCCCGGCAAAAGACGAGTTGGGCGCCTTCGTTGGCAGGCGCTTCGAACTCCTTTGCGCCGAATTCCTTGCAGGCCTCCTGCAAGAACGCGGGGAGAAAATCGTGAGAGCTGGACGCTGGTGGGGGCAATTGGAAGTTGAAAAAGGAGTTTTCGAGCAAAGGGAAATCGACTTGGTAATAGAAACGGAAAAACATGTTTACGCGGGGGAATGCAAGTGGAGCAACGGCAAAATGGGAAGCAAGGAACTGGAACGCTTGAAAGGCTCTGCCAAAGCCCTCAAGACAAAGAAACCCCTTAAATTCGCCCTATTCAGCAAGGCGGGCTTTTTAATAAAGGAAAACGAGGAAGTCCTGCTTTTTGACCCTGCAAGCATAACCTCACACAAGAGCAAGGCATAGAAGCACGACCGGCACACCAACCAAAAACACGCAAACCGCTTCAGGTTCCACGGGGGAATTTTTCGAGTAACACAAAAACCCCGCGGGGCTTTCGACATTCATCGTATGCCCGCATTTTAAAAACAAAAGCCCCGCTAGTATGATTGATGCTCGCAAGCGCAAAGCTTACCCCTGCCCACCGCATTTCACTGCAGGAATTCAACAAAAATAAGGAAAAGGCTGTTTTGAATGACCAGTCCCACTAAGCCCAGCGGCAAATTCGATAACTTCAAGCGCATTGTCGTCAAGGTTGGCAGCAACGTGCTGGTGCCGGGCGGAAAGCTCGACTTGACTAAAATGCGCGACATTGCCGAGGAAATGAGCGACTTGCACGACGCTGGCAAGCAAGTGATTTTCGTAACTTCAGGCGCAATTGCCGCCGGAAAAAACAAGCTCGGGCTTCCTAATAAGATTGAATCCATCCAATTGCAGCAGGCAAGCGCTGCCGTAGGGCAGAGCATCATCATGGAAAACTACCGCTCTTTCTTCGAAAAACGCGGCAAGAACGCGGCGCAAATTCTCTTGACGCAGGAAGACTTCACGGGCAAAAAACTCGACCAGCTGAAGTACACTTTTGAAGCCCTGTTCAACCTCAACGCAATTCCGGTAGTGAATGAAAACGACACGGTCACTACAAGCGCCCACGACGCGATGAAAGACGGCGGGATTTGGCGTTTGGTGGGCGACAACGACATGCTTGCCGCATTCATAGCAACAGCGCTCAAGGCAGATGCGATGGTAATCCTCTCGGACGTCGAAGGGCTTCTCGGCGAAGACGGCAAATTGATTAAAACAGTAGAAAAAGTGGACGACGGCATTTTCGCCTTGGAAAAGGCCGGCGCCGGCGGGCCGGGCCGTGGCGGCATACGCTCGAAGCTCAAGGCAGCCAAGAAAGCAACGGCAAACGGCATCACGGTCCTGTTCGGCAGCGGAAAGAAAGAAANNGGCACGGTGTTCAAGCCTTTCGAAGGCCAGAGGAAAGACCTGGCCCTGGAAATGGCAACCGCAGCAAGGAAAGCCTGGTCGCAGCTGGCCCAAAGCCCCTTGCAAAAAAGAAACCACGCTCTCGAATTATTCTCGCAAAAAATCTCCAGCAGCGCTAAAGGCCTTCTTGAGGCTAACGCCATTGACGTTGAGGGCGCGAAAAAGAAAAACGTGATTGCACCCGTAATAGACAGGCTGACGCTCAACGAAAAGAGGATTGCAGCGCTGTCGGAATCCGTGAAAAAGACGATTGCGAACGACTTGCAGGAGCTCGACCATCAGCAGCACAGCTGGACCTTGGAAAACGGCTTGAAAGTCACGCGAAAGCAAGTTCCCTTCGGCGTCCTGTTCTTCATTTTTGAAGGCAGGCCGAATGTTGCCGTTGATGCTTGCGCGCTCGCGATAAAGACCGGCAACGCCGTGCTTTTGAAAGGAAGCCGCAGTGCAACAAACTCGAACAAGTTCATGGTTAAACTCGCAAGGCAGGCATTGGGCGAAGCGGGATTGCCTGAAGATTCAGTCCAATTGTTTGAAGGCGAGCAGGAAGACTTCCTGCGTTTGCTGCGCATGGAAAAACTCATCGACATCGTCGTGCCCCGCGGCGGCGAGGAGTTCATCGAATTCGTAAAGAAAAACTCTTCAGTGCCCTTGCTTTACGCAGGCGGGGGCGTGTGCCACGTTTACGTCGACAAGGACGCCGACGACGAAAAGGCGGTGAAGATAGTCATCAACGCCAAAACGCAAAGGCCGGGCGTGTGCAACGCTGCGGAAGTTCTCTTGGTGCACGAGCACAAAGCGAAAACATTGCTCCCGAAAATTGCGGGAGGGCTTTTGAACAGGAAAGTGGAATTGCGCTGCGACGATAAAAGCCTCGCAATCCTTTCGAAAGAAGGCTTTGAAGTTAAGAAGGCCGGCGAGACCGATTTCGACACGGAATTCGGCGACTTGATAATGGCCGTGAAAATCGTCGCTTCAACAGAAGAGGCCATTGCGCACATAAACCAGCACGGCACTCACCACTCCGACTCTATAGTGACTGAAAACCCGCCTATGGCACAGGCTTTCCTGCGTGAAGTGGATTCGGCGTGCGTCTATTGGAATGCTTCAACGCGCTTTACCGACTCGGAAGTGTTCGGCTTCGGGCCGGAATTGTGCATAAGCACGCAGAAGCTGCACAGCCGCGGTCCCTTGAGCCTCAAGCACTTGTTTACGAACAAGTACGAAGTGGAAGGCAAAGGGCAAATCCGCGAGTAAAGGCAGGATAAAGGCAAAAAAACGCTATTGCAATTTACATGCCTAAAGCAATTCCGAAAAACAACCGAATTACTTTCCGCAATTGCTAGCCGCAAACAATGTTGCAAAACAGGGTTTTGCGACACGCCGCAGAACTCCGTTCTGCAAGCGAGACAATTTTACCGAAAGACTTTCGTGGTTTGCTATAAAGCAAAGCTCGGGAAAAAAAAGTTTTCAGGCGCTCGAAAAACTAAAAAAGCGCCTATAGGAAATAAAAGAGTTTTTCGGGTTTCAGCCGATTGACGGGCGCGGAGTGCTCACAGTCAAAGTCTTGACGCACTTGCCGCCGCACGCGCCAGAAACAGCGCCACTGCAAGAATAACCCTGGGCGCAAACCAACGTGCACCTCGAATTGCCACCACAACCCGAAGCATTCAAACTACCACTAGGCGTAGGAGTCGCACTAGCCCGCACGGTCAAAGTAGGCCTTACAGTCACAATCGAACCCCTCGGAGTTGGACTCGGGCTTGGAGAATAACTACCAAACCAACAACCGCCAGAACCACACTGGCCACTGTACTGGCCTAATTTGCAACCAGCATATTGCTGGTCAGCGCTAGTATAAATATAACCAGTACGCGTGCCTCCAGAAGAGGCGCAACAAGCTCCACCATCCGAGCAGCCAGTACAACTAGTAGCGAGCCTGCCAGATGGAGCATGATAACCAGGAGCAGAAGCGCTACAGGTACCAATGCCACGCCTTCCGCCAACGTAACCCTTCGCAGAAAAGTCGTCGGAAGAAAGAGAACTAGAATTCAAATAAACGAAACCAAAAGCCGCGATTAACAAGACAACGAAACCAAAAAAATGCCAACTCTCAGCCATAACCTAATCCCCTCCCTAAAAAAACACCCGCTCTGAAAAGCTTTTGCCCCCCCCCCGGAATAAAAACATGCCGGAAAACAATGGAAACGGTGGCACTCTCTGAAAGCGCGCCGTTTTACAGGCAGCTGGTGCCGAAGCACATCCTACCGTTTACCGAACAGGAAACGGGCGAATTCCTCAAAACCTACTTGGGAGAGGCTGACGAAAAAAAAGTAAAACGGCTGCACGAATTGACTGGCGGGCTCCCCTTTTACCTGCAGTTTATCGGCAGGGCTACAAACTATTCTGAAAACCTTGAAGAGGCAATTGGCAGTTTTATAGAGCACGAGGGAAACTTGTTTTTCAAGGAAGAGTTTGAAAAACTTGGCGATAAGGAAAGGCTAATCCTAGTTTACCTTTCAAGTGGAAGCAAAAAACTGACTGAAATTGCGAGAGGGCTGGACGAGCCCACAACGACAATAGGAAGATACATGCCGATTTTAATGGAAAAAGACCTCGTGGACAAAAAATCCCGCGGCACATACGGCATTTCAGACAGTTTNNAGTCATTATAAAAAAAAGCCATAATTTACAGTAAAAGTTGGGCTCATGGCAATTCCGGAAAGCAATGAGGCTATTTTCCGGGATTGTAGTTCCCAAAATACAGTGGAAAGGCAAAATAATTGAGCGTTCATGCTTTTCCACTAAGCACTGGCACTTGAAAAGAAAAAATAAGCGCGCGTAAAGCGGTGGGATTTGCACCCACGCAATGGAACTGCCAGAGTCCGAAACCAGCTCTTTCGAGTAGTGCACAACGGGGCGGGCAATTCAGCCTCACAATAAGAACTTCTTCAAAATTATAAAAAAACCTGCCGAAAAAAACGTGAAAACAAAAACAAGCACGCAAAACACAAGAGCGACAAGCACTACCCCCCTCCAAGCAGGTGAAACATTCCTGAAAATGCTTAATAACAAAACCCGCTTTCTTTCTCCATGAAACAAAAAACCAAGCTCACAGTGGGCATAATCGGCCTCGGGAAGATGGGCTCTGCGCTTGCAAAAGGCCTCGTGAAAAAAAGATTTGCCGTTGTTGGAACCGACCCCAAGCCAGCAAAAATAATGGGGCTTAAGTTCCTTAAGTCAATTGAACAGGTCGTTAGCGTTTCACAAGTCGTATTGCTCTGCGTCAAGCCCAAATCTTTTCCGGAAGTTCTTCCGGTTATTGCAAAATCTATTGTGAACAGGAAAAAACCATTTTTCATTTCCATTGCAGCTGGCGTGAAAATATCCACCATGGAAAAAGCACTAGGGAAAAAAGCGCGGATTGCGCGCGCCATGCCCAACTTGTGTGCATTTGCAGGGAAATCAGCAACTGGAATAGCTTTCAACAGGAACGTTTTCGCGAGAGAAAAGAAAACCGCGCTCTTGATTTTCGACAGCATTGGCAAGACAATCCCGCTGAAAGAGGCGAACATTGATGCGGTCACGGCAGTAAGCGGCAGCGGTCCCGCATATTTCTATCATTTCACGAGCCTCCTTGCGAAAGCCGGTGCAAAAACAGGATTGCCAGAAAAAGTTTCCTATGCGCTTGCGGTGCAAACTTTCCTTGGCGCAGCAGCCCTCTTGGAAAACGAGCTTCTTGCCGGAAAAAGCGAGGCCGGCGGGGAAGGCAAAAAGCTTTCCGAACTTATCGCAAGAATAGCAACGCCAGGCGGCACTACCGAAGCTGCGCTGAAGGAATTCAACAGGAACCACTTGCCTGAAACGGCAGTGAAAAGCGTAAGGGCCGCGAAAAAACGCGCAGGGCAATTGAGCAAGATGGCCTCAAAATAGTTATGTGAGCCAAAATCGCATCAGTGGGAAGAGCCCTTGCCGACTTTAACCCTGCATTCCTCGCAAAAAATTATTTTCGACGAGTAATAGAGAGAGAAAAGCAGAATTACGGTTGCTGCAATCAGAACTTCCAAAGAATGGCTTTGGAGAAAAAAACTCAGGCCCGAAAGGCCGAGAAGGTAAAGTATGCCTCCGGTTACCGGAGAACAGCAGGCCGTTGCGAGCAACCCGGACAAAAAAGCGCCCACTGCCCCGCCGCCTGCCTTGAATTCGTGCAAGCTGAAGCGGTAATTAAATAAGATGAAAAGTTGGGTTGTTAAAATGAGGGCAAACAACGGAGATGCTATTGCCACGAATAGCTTGGCGTAATCCGGCACATTGAAAAGCCACCCGTCAAGACCGGTTCCAACAGAAGTAGTTAAAAAAACGAAAACCCCTGCAAAGAAAACCGTTGCAAAAAGAAAAAAGGCAAGGTAGCGTTTTCTTGACAAAATTTGCTTTTGCGCTAGAAGAAAGTCAACCAGTCGAAAGGAATCCATGCAAACCAGTCCTAAAGAAAAAAAAGATAAGGGGAGTAAAAAACGCTTTTTTCCTTTTCCTTGCTTTAGCTCAATACATTGATTATGCAAGAGTCTGGCGTTTGGCTGAATCCTTTTCCGTCAAGAACAGAATCGATTGCAGTCTTGAAGCTTTCAAAGGGACAAGCGCCGGTAAGCAAATACCCGCCAATTAAAAACCCGGGCGTCCCAGTAATTCCAACCTGCTGGCCCAATTGGGCGTTTTCTTTCACTTTGTCAGCATATTTGTTGGAATCAATGCAAGTGTCAAGCTTGTTTTTATCAATTCCACTGACGTTTCCAATCCATTGCTTTACATCTTGAGCGCTAAATTGGACGGTTCCCTGGCCTTGCGGGTTTTGCCCTGCAAAGACAGCGTCATGTGCCTCCCAATACTTTCCCTGCTCTCCAGCACAACGAGCTGCATTTGCAGCAAGTGGAGCTGACGGATGAAAATCTAGAGGAAAGTCTAGAAAAGCAAGCTTTGCCTTTCCGCTTTTTACATATGCGCCATCAATCTGCGGGTAAACCGCATTAAAATGTCGCCTGCAGTAGGGGCATTGGTAGTCGGAAAATTCTAAAATCGCTATTTCGGCACTATCGCTTCCCTTTACGCCTGCTGCCTTAGCCAAGAAAGCATTTACCTGCTCTGGAGTAAAAACGGTAGCACCGGCAGGAACAGTTGCAGTAGGCTGTAATGTACCGCCTGTTGGGCCCCCACCCGTAATTTGAATTGATTCAATTGCGCTTTTCAGCTCAAAGAGATTAGCGTTAACGCCGCTTGCTGCAACCCAAATGACCCCAGAGAGTATCAGTGCAGAAGCAACAATGCTTATCGCAATAATGTATTCGCTGCCGCTCTTTTCATGCTCCAATAAAACCACCCTTATAGATTTTCTTTAAAAAAAATTTTACAGAATCTTGAACAATTGAAAACACCTTTTTGCCTTTCGGGGTATTTATTGCTTTTCCCTCCACAGAAACCATCCAGGCACTAAAGCCTATGCAGCATTAGGAAACTATCCTCGCGTTGTGCGACTCGAGCCAAGTGCGCAATTCCGTTTTCTGCGTCAACCCGGCCTGCCGGTCGCCATTCGCCGCAAGGAAAGTCGGCGTGCCGGTAATATTGTATTGAGCCCAGTACTCGGGATGTGCGAGCACGTCCATTTCTTTCACTTTATACCCTTCGCTTGCTAATTCATTGAGAATCGGCTCCTGCAACTTGCAGAATTTGCACTGGGGGCTGAAGAAATACATCACTGGAGAACTGGAATCAACGTAATTCTTTTTTACAGGAGCAGAGGAAAAGAAAAACAAGCCGAACCCTATCGCGATAACAGCAACCAAAATCAATACAAGCGTTTTAGTCTGCAAAACGAACCACCCACTTCTTGCTTTTCAACTCGGTTCAAAAACCTTTTCTTTAATTGTTAATATGCCTTAAGCGCTGTTTGAGGGTGCACCATCAACTGCAGTGGCATTTTCCAAGGGCGTAGTCTCTATTTTCCCAGAAGTCAGGTTCTGGAAAGTCAGGTTTCCGCCGAGCACGCTCATGTTCCTGAAAACATGCCAGCCGTCCGGTTCCGTCGAGCCAACCTGGTTCCAAATCTGCTCGAGAGAAGGCGGACCGAGAACGAACGGGTAATACTCTTCAAGCTCGCGGTCAACCAAAACCGTCGGAAGGAAAGTAATATTGTATTTTTGCACCAGCTCCTTGGCCCAAGGCCGGGTGTAATTCAAGTAAGTGGTGTTGCCGAAAAGCACGCCGTACGCGCCAAAAATGCGTTCGTGCACGGTAATGTCATAGCACGACTTGCAAGTTTCGTTTCGAATTCCGATAAGCGTGGCAAGGCCTCTCAGGCGGTTGGAAGGCAATTCCTGGTACGGGGGAGTGACCAAACGCCATACTAGCGAACCGTCACTTTCAGTAGTGCCAACCTTAGGCCAGCCTTCGGTCAAGACCGGATAGGCCGAAACCTCGCCGCTAATGATCAACGCAGGAATTTTGGTTAGGTCGTATTGGGAAATCAGGGTCTTGCCTTGGGTCGTGTTTATTTCCACCTCAGACTCTTCTGAAAACTTGAGCCCTGCACTGGCTTCAAGGTCGCCCTGCAGGACCGACGCCTTAGTGCAGCCGAAGCAAGTGGAATTGACTAGCCTCACTATCTTCAAGAGGCCGATGAACTTCTTTTGGTCCAAATCATAGTAAACCGGAGGAATCTTGGTCAATACAAGCGCACCGTCGGATTTGACTTCGCCTATCTGCGTCCACTGGCCTAATAGCCCTGGTATTTTCGACGTGTCTCCCGTAATAATGACGGTTGGCAATTTCTTGATCCCGTATTTTGCAATCAGGTCAGAAGCGTTTTCAAAAGCAATAGTCTCCTGGGAAAGTATTTGCACGTCTCCGGCGTTCTTCATCGAATCGGCGAAAGACTTCAGGTCAACGCAAGGCCTGCAGCTGGGCGGTTTTATGAGAACAATGCCGATTTTAGGCTGGTCTGCAGAAACCGAGGCAGAAGGAACTGGAGTTGGGGTTGACCCCGCGTTTTGGAACAGGCCGCTCAAGACATTGGTTGAAACGACCGCATAAAGGGTAAACAAAATGCCCAGGCTGATAAGCCCGTATAGTGCGTATTGGAGAGTTTTTTCGCCCGATTTAACCACAAAACCACCTTCTAAATAAACAGGTCAATAACCCAAAAACTGAAAGACACTTTAAATTATTTGATAAACACGTTTTTTAAACACTCGTTTTTATTCATGCCAGATATATAACAACTCAAATTTTCTCCAAACGCAATGACAAGGCATTCGCAACAACGCTGACGCTGCTCAATGCCATTGCACCGCCGGCTATTGCAGGGGAAAGCAGCCAGCCGGTCGACGGGTAGAGGATGCCCGCTGCGATCGGAATGCCGACGACGTTGTAAACCATGGCCCAGAACAACCCTTGCTTTATTTTCTTCAGGGTTTTCCTTCCCAAGTTCAAAGCGCGTGGCGCGTCTTCAACATCGTTCTTCATCAACACTATGCTTCCCGATTCCATTGCAATGTCTGTTCCCGAAGCCATTGCCATTCCCACGTCCGCCTGCGCCAGCGCCGGCGCGTCGTTAATTCCATCGCCGACCATTGCGACGATTTTTCCGCCTTGCTGGAGTTTCTTTATTTCACCCGCCTTGTCTGCGGGAAGGACGTTTGCCAAAACAATTCCTATTCCCGCCTGTTTTGCAATTGCTTTTGCCGTGCGCTCGTTATCGCCAGTAAGCAAAATCGATTCGACTCCCATTTTCCTTAGCTGTTCCACTGCAGTTTTCGCATTGGGTTTTATTGTGTCTGCAACGGCTATTGCCCCGACTGGCGTGAATTTTTTGTTTCTAGAATCGCTTTCGGATAAGAGCATGGCGGTTTTCCCCTCGTTTTCCAGCGTTTCGATTTGCTTGAAGCTCTGCGAGCGGTTTTTCGGGGAGCCGATGAAGTAGTGCTTCGACCCGAGCTTTCCGAAAACCCCTTTTCCGGCAACAGCTTTGAAGGAAGAAACCTTGCCGAACTTGATTCTTTGGGCAATCGCACGATTCACAATCGATTCTGCAAGCGGGTGTTCGCTTGGCTTTTCAAGCGAAGCGGCAATTTCCATGATTTTCTTTTCCGAATATTTTTTGTCCAACGCGATTACATCGGTCACTCTTGGTTTTCCTTCAGTAATCGTCCCAGTCTTATCCCAAACGATTGCATTGATTTTTCCCGTTCTCTCCAACGCCACCGCATTTTTTATCAAAATGCCTTTTTCCGCCCCAATTCCGGTTCCGACCATTATGGCGGTTGGAGTGGCAAGGCCGAGGGCGCACGGGCAGGCTATCACAAGCACTGAAACCGCTGCTACGAGCGCAAAGGAAAAAGGCTGGCCGAGCAAAAGCCAGGCTGTGAAAGTGATTATTGCAATTACGATTACGATGGGAACAAAAACTGCGGAAACTTCATCCGCAAAGCGCTGTATTGGCGCTTGCGAGCCTTGCGCTTCCTCGACGAGCTTGATTATTTGGGACAATACCGTGTCTTTCCCCACTTTCGTTGCTTTGAACGTCAGCGAACCGTGCTTGTTTATGGTCGCGCCGTAAACCTTCGCGCCCTTGGTTTTTTCAACGGGAATGCTCTCTCCCGTAAGCATGCTTTCGTCAACGCTAGAATCCCCTTCAACCACAACCCCGTCAACGGGAATCTTTTCGCCCGGCCGCACGCGGATCAAATCGCCCGCAACAACCTGTTCAATCGGAAGTTCAACTTCCCTCCCTTTTCTCACTACGATTGCGGTCTTGGGATTCAAGCCCATGAGTTTTTTAATCGCTTCCGAAGCCCTACCTTTTGCCAATGCTTCCAAATACTTGCCCAATAAAACGAATGTAATCAAAACTGCCCCGATTTCAAAATAATTCTCTTTCACCAAACCGAAAAGCGAGGCGACTGAATAAAAGTAAGCGGCGCTTGTGCCCAGGGCAATGAGCGTGTCCATATTTGCATTCCAAATTCTCAAGCCGGATAAAGTGCCTTGATAGAATTGCTTTCCAGCCCAGAACTGCACTGGCGTGGCCAGGAGAAACAAAGCGAGAGTTTTGAATTCAAATTCTGGCGTGAACGTTGCCAGCAAAAGTGCTGGAAAAGACAATGCAGCCGAAACCATTACCTTCAGCTTCAACTCACACATTTCCCCGGCCTTCAGCATTGCTGCATGGTCGTGCCCCTGCATACCCATTGGCGGATTTTCCATGGAAGAAGGCATTGTCACGCCATGATGCATGCCGTGCTGCATTCCTGCGGAAGATTGCTCCACTTCCACCCTGGGAAAAGCCTTGTAACCGGCTTCTTCAACTTTGCGCACAACCTGATTTTCGTCGCACTTCGACTCGTCGAACTCCACGACCGCCTTTTCGCTCCCGTAATTGACATTGGCACTAGCCACGCCCGGCAGTTTTTCCAAACGCCGTTTAATCAATACCGAACACGAGGCACAATGCATTCCGCCAATGTCTAAAACGGTTTTTTTCATCCGAATCCCGCCCAAACTATGGGGCCCCTGGGGCCGAAAAGCATTACCAGCACAATCACCAATGCAACTGCAAGGTTGCCCAAAAGCATTTTGAACCCCGAAGGCATTCTTGCCGGAGACCCTCCGGCTTCCTTGTAAATCATGTAACTCAAGGCTACTAGAATCATGCCGCAGGCTGCGAACAAAAGGAACAGGAATTCGACCAGATGGTCGTTGAAAAGCATGAGTGAAGTCATGGCGCCCATTATGCCGCCCATGAGGCCTGCCATCAGCCCCTCGAGAAAGCCCATTACGCCACAGCACTTGCCTGCATAGCCGCCTACAATCATGCCAAGAGCCATTCCCGCCACGCTTCCAACAAACATTCCGTTCGTCGCGCCAACCAACGCCCCGGCCATAAACCCGCTAATCATGCCAAGGGTCATTCCCACCATCATCCCGCCCATGCACGTAAAGTCCCTGCGGTAAGTGAATGAATGCCAGAAGGCGAAAGAGTTGGCTCCAACGCCTACAGCAAGGAGGGCAAGCAAAATTTTTGCATCGCCGAAAGCGCTTGCGGTTTTTGCCGGCAGGAAAAGCGCGACAACAACGCCAAGGCCTATGACAAGAATGAAGGAAAGCAGCGAATTTTCCATGAGCTTCCGCTCGGCGGAAAAATCCTTGCCGCCGCTGAAAATACCGTTCAAATAAAGCCATGCCGCTTTTCCCAACGAATGTTCGGGGCCCGACGCATAGCCTGCAGTTGTTCCAGCCACAGGCTGGTCGTGGAGGGAAAAGCCCCTTTCGCCGACTTCTTTCACCACCAAACCCACGTCATTCTCGTCGCATTCGAAAACGATTTTCCCGCTTTTCGCATCGGCCTCAATGAAATTGGCGCCGGGAAAACGGGAAACTATTCTCGAGATTACCCTCGCGCACGACTCGCACTCAAATCCCTTGACATAGTAAGTGAAACGCATTTTGCTCACGCAGCCCCATAGCCTTCCTTTTCAATCGCCTTCCGTATCTCAGCCTCGCTGGCCGGCGGGCCGAATTCGACTTCAACCTCATTCTTCAAGTGATTGGGCTTCACGCTTTTTACGCCCTTTATTTCCGAAACCGCATCGCCCACGAGCACATCACAGCTTTTGCAGTGCATTCCTTTGGTCTTGAAAACTTTTTTCATTCCACTACCCTCCTTTTGGCACGCAGGCTTTGTTGCAAATGTTCTTCGAAACCATCACTATCGAAAACAAAAGCAAGAGCACGCTTGCAACCCCAATGTGAACACCATAATCGGCAATAAAATAAAGGCTTCCACCCAGCCCGACCCACGATAAAACCAAGGGCGTGCAGTAAGGGCAGGCGGTGGTGAAAAACCCCAAGATGCTTCCTGCCAAGCCCGCCTTTCCCTTAACGGCCTTGAACTTGGAGTTCTGGTAGTAAAGCATTGCAACCAGCAGCGCCGAAAGCAAAGCGACCAAAACAACCAATAAAACCCTTGCCGCCTCCGCGGTCGGGTTGAACTCCAGCAGCGACGGGATGAAAACGCCCGATGAAACTAAATAAGCTGCAAGAAAAACAACGCCTGAAACGGCGAACACAACCCTGCTTTTTTCAAATGAAAAAACTTCATCGAGTGAAAGCGCCACATCACGGAAAAAATCCACGAAAACCACGTTAATCT
The DNA here is from genome assembly GCA_013331595.1 of Microcaldota archaeon. The sequence continues at coordinate 13,738 of DUGE01000020.1, forward strand.
AAAAAATACTATTCCACAATCAAAGTCCCTTGGTACATGTTCATTCCGCAGCGGAAGACAAAACGCCCCGGGGTTTCGGGAGTGAAACGCGCAATTTGCGCAGTCCCGTCGCGGGCGATCAATTGAACCCCGAAGTCTTTCATCACCAGCACCCTGCTGCAGCCCGCGCCCGGCTCTGCACTGAACCTCAATTCCACCGGCTGGCCGGCCTTTACCCTCACGACTTGGGGGTCATAGCCCGACGAGACGGCGTTTATATTTACTATTTGAAATTCCCCGCTGGGAACGGGGCTTGCACTCGAATCTGCAGGCGGCTTTCCCTGCCCTGAAGGCATTAAAAACAGGACGCCGACTGCCACGAAACCAAGGGCCAACAGCCCGACCAACACCAAAGCCTGCCTCTCCACCAAACCACCAACTTTTACAAATAGTGAAAAGCTTGCTTTAAAACCGTTTTCATTAATTAATCCGGCAAGAGCTCAAATAAGCTTTTTCTTCTCTTCACCGGTAAGTTTTGCCGTGCAGGCAGGACAGTACGGGCTTAGGCTGCAGCAATCGTAGAAAACCTTTTTGCACTTCTTGCAAATCATTTCCACCGCCCTCCAGATAACTCACATTATTCCGCCAAACAGGATGAACAGCCCGAACAGCACCATCGCAATTCCGAGAACAAGCTTGTACGCCTTCTTGTGCGTTATCTGAAAGCGCTCTATCTTGTCGATTATCGTGGAGTTGGAGGCAAACAGCAGGACGAGCACAAGGGGCAATACGAACATCAGGTTGTAAATGACGAGCAAAACAAGCCCCTCTGAGCCCAATGCATTTGCATTGAGCATCCCGAGTATTGCCACGTAAATGCCGCCCACGCACGGAAATGCGCAAAGCCCGACGAGCAGCCCGGCAATAAAAGCTGCGGGAATGGTCGCCCGTTCAATGATTTTATGTATGTGGGGCGAGGCAAATTTCGGGATGGTAAGCGAATTGGTGCCAGTGAACGCATCCTTCAAATCTATCAAACCGACCAAAACTAGAAGCACGGCGCCTGCCTTGGAAACGAAATGGGGAGTGAAAAGCGTGAACACCTTCATAATGCCAAGGCCTATCAGCAGGTAAGTCAGGAAAACGCCGAGGATGAACGCGGCGCCCATCAGCAAAATCAGCTTTCGCTTATGCTCCATTGAAAGGAGGAAGGCTATGAAAAACAATAGCACCGCGAAACCGCACGGGTGCAGGCCATCCACTATGCCCGAAACTGAAACAATGGGCAAAAGAGTCTCGAAACTCATTTTAAAACACCAAGCTGAAGCAAAACCAAAACCGCAAGCACCAAAGCCAAAATCCCTAAGACAAAAAGGTTGGAATCGACCTTGAACTTCAGCAGGGACTCCGTATTCGCCGAGCCTTGCTCGGAGCATTCTCCAACGGATTGGGTTGCGCTGCACTGCTTGACGCTCCCGTCCGGCGCCAAAAGCAAATACTGCGGGGAATTTGCATCCATCGTTTCCTGCGTTACGACCAGCTTTGCGAAATTTTGCCTCTCATTTTGCAGGAAGTTCTCGACAACGTCAAATTGCACGTGGCCTTCGAACAGGTATTTCCCGTCCAAAAGCGTGAGCATGTGGCCCTGCATTTCCAAGGGAACCCCGAAATCAGCCTGGATTTTCGCAACCTCCGCCCGGGCCTGCTGGTCGTTGATGTAATCCTTCACCGTGATGTTTTGAAAGCCGTTTTTCTCGAGCAAGGGAAAAAGCTTTTCCACGTAGGGAGTGCAGTGCCCGCAAGATTCGCTCTTGTAGATGACCGCACTGCCGGCAAAAACCGGCGCAGCTAGGGAAACCGCCGCCAAAGCCAGCAAAACGAGAAAGACGCGCAATCAAACACCTGGAAACTCAACAGCCGCCGACCATTTCCGGCGCATTAGCCAAGCCTGAAGGCAATTGAACTTGCCCAGCTGCCTGCGCCTGACCTCCCGAAGCAGGAGCCAAGGAGGTACTCAATAGGCCTGCCGCTCCCATTGCCTGCACACGGCCGTTCAGCTCTGCGAGCTGGAACGCCTGGAAAGCGCTCACTAAAACTAGAATCCCTATAAGGACTCCCAAAATCAATTCCTGCTCCATTTTTCCACACCTCTTTTTTCAACCAAACTACAATGCATTATTTTTCTAGCAGCAAGAGCCCTTGTGCGAACCCTTGCCTTTCTTCGTTTTTCCCATTTTCATTTTCAACAACCTCCCACCATTTCCGGCGCATTTGCAAGCCCTTGCACCTGGTCCGGATGCATTCTTGCATTCATTTCCGCTGTGGTTTCACCAGCAGGCGCGCCTTGCGCGCTGGCCGCAGGCTTGAAATTGCGGAATTCGTTCGAAGTCAAGTCTATGGTGTTAAGGTCCTTTCCCGCCGAGGCGAAGGAAACGGCCTTAGACAGCATCGGTTGCGGGAAGAACAGTATCTTCCACTTGCCCATTTCCTCCAAAATTTGCGCGTCGCCCATGTCCGGATGGTTGATTAATAGATACATTGCCAGGCCCCGCATTGCAGCCGAATGCTGGCAACCGCAAGCAGGCTGGCCGTTGGGTGAAACAAGGGAATCCGCACCGCAGCAATACTCGCAGGCAATCATCTTGCCCAAAGCAAGGTAGCGTTTTTGCGCGCTTGCATCCAACTGCGCGTATTTCAGCTTGCCGTCCGGATACAGGTCGCCGTCAAGCTTACCCAAAACCGCCAGGCTATCGACCGGCTTGTCGTAGCTTACGCCCAATTCGCTCCCGTAAACCGCGGGAATTCCCTTGGGAATTACCCGGTCGGCTATCGCCTGGAGGCTTACTCCCGAAGATTGCACCTGCCCCTGGCTCACGGGGGTTGAAAGCCCAGGGGCCTGTGCCGAAAAAAGCGCGACTTGGCCGGATATGGCCGAAATTTGATATTGGTTGAACGCCAGAACAAGGACCAAAAATGCGACAGCTCCGTAAAACAACAGCGAAACGCCCTTCATTCCCGATTGCTTTTCATGCTCACTCACATAAACCACCTTCAAATCCAGTTTTTTAACCGTTACAGTTTTTGTAAAACTTAACGACAACTTGCTGCACGGGGGAATTAATAAACCTTTGCATTTTTTGTAAAGCTTTAAATATCGCGCCCTGCAGTTTTACTCCATGGTAAATGTAAAGGGCCTGCGTTTCGAGAAAAAAGGCTTGAAAGCGGCAGGATTGAATGCGGTGCTGAGCCCTCTTGAAAGCGAGGTCTTGAACGTGCTTTGCTCGTTCAGCGAGGCCACGGTCAGGGAAATCCACAAGAAACTCGAAAAAAAATGCGCCCTCACGAGCGNNCGACAGGCTGCACGACAAAAAACTCGTCAGCCGCAAAGCCCAGACTGCAAGAGGCGGGCAGTATTACGTTTATTCCGCCAGGGCATCAAAGAAAGAGCTCGAATTTTCCGTTTTGGACAATGCGGTCAACCAGCTGATGAAAAGCTTCGGGCAGACCGCAGTAAGCTATTTCAACGAGCGGTTCAAAAACAAGCCGAACGAATAAGGGAATAAATAGGGGAAAATCCAAAGGTTAATGCTCCGAGCAACCGGATTAAACCGAGAGTGGCTCAGGCAAACTGGCGGGAAGCTCAAGCTTCGAGCATTCGCAGCGTGGGTGTAGAAAATGGTTCTTGAAGATTTCATGCTTTCACATTTGCTTGACGTGGTTGGAGGGTTTTTCTCGAACCCATCCAACCTTATACTATCCTTTCTTTCCATAGCCGTCTCTCTCACACTCCTCCACAAGTTCAGCGACAAAAACATCTCCCGGAAGCAGAGGATTGCGCTCGTCTACGGCCATTTGGCGTTTTTGTTTGCCCCGCTGGTTTTCCTTGCCCTTTCGATATCTTGCCCCGTCGCTTCCCTCGGCTGTTCGGTAACCCTCACACAAACTTTCCTTTACGGAATTCCCGTTCTTTTATTAATGACAGTCTTGGCCGGATTCGTATTCCTGCCGCGCTACTACCAGCGCACAAGCATCCAGTTTCCCGGGCCAGTAAGAGAATTCGTGAAAAAGGAAAGCAAACGCCTGAAACTATCCAAGACGCCGGGGGTTTTTTCCGTCGATTCAGGCAAGCCGGACGCATTTTCCATCTCTTTCTTCAAGCCGCGCATTTTCGTAAGCGTGGGGATGCAGGAAATCCTGGGCAAAAAAGAGCTCGAGGCCGTGCTGCTGCACGAATTGGCGCACATAAAAAATGCATCCACATGGTTCAAGTTCTCCTCTGCCATCCTCAAGGTGTTCTCGCCTTTTGCGGCAATACGCAATTTCGGCTTTAGTGTCGAAGCCGAGGAAAAAAAGGCGGACGATTACGCCGCAAGAATCCAGGGCACGAGAAGGCATTTGAATTCCGCCAAGCGCAAAGTATCCTTCAACTGCTGACCATGGCACAGCCACAAACCTATTTAAAGCGCAGCACACACTTACTTTTACAAATTTTGTAAAGGNNTCGATGGGTGTCCTTGATTTCCTGTGGAAGCGCCCGGTTCTCGCAGGGGCGCTAGGCGGGCTGTTTCTGCTTGCCATATTCTTCGGGCTAATGCTCTTGACAAATCCATTGAGCATGGCGCTTGTTGAATTCAAAAGGCTTTTGCCGTGGATTGCCGCGCTCGTAACCGGTTTTTCGATTCAAGTTTACCTCTATGCGTTCCTCAAGAAATCCATCCTGGAAAAGGCGGCATTGAACAAGGCAACAACGGGCCTAGCCGCATCTGGAGGCATGAGCACTGGGGCCATGGTCGCATGCTGCGCCCACCATTTTACGGACGTCCTCCCTTTCCTGGGCTTTGCCGCGGCTGCGGCTTTCCTTTCGCAATACCAAGAGGTGTTTTTGCTCATAGGCGTTTTGTCCAACGCAATCGGGATAATCATGATGCTGGGTGTTTTCAAGAGAATGAAGATCGGAAAGAACTGCCCAATAGTGAAAAACTTTTCAGTAAAGCAATTTGACCAGGCATTCAAAATGAGCGTAATCGCAGCGATTGCAATTGTCTTGGCCTATGCGGCGGTTTTCGTGTTCAAATGAAAAAGAGGAAGAGGCGCTAAGGGAAATGAAAAACGAGTATTTCACCTACGGGCTGCTGTTCATGGCGGTTTTGGTTTTGGCTTGGACTGTTTTTTCAGTGTTTTCGAAGCCGAAGCTTGATTTGGACGCACAGGGAAAGGTTTTGGAAACAGCCTCCAACGAGCAGTATTTCCAGCAGCAAGCCGCGCAAGTCGGCAACGAATGCGGGAATTTAAAAGACGAGGCAACGGTCCAACACCTGTCGCACCACCCGAGCCAATATGCACAATGCCTGCGCCAAGTTGACCCGGCTTTCTTGAAGCAAGCAACTGGGAAAACGCTCGGGGAACTATTGGGATAAACGCAGGGGCAAAAAAAAGGGGGGATGACTAATGGTAGAATTTCGGAAATACTGGGCAAAATTGAAAGAAAACCACCTTGCCATGATGTCATTGTGCTGCATCCTGCCGGTCATTGCAATCGTCGTCCTGCAGTTTGCGGGCTTCGGGGGCGCTTGGCTATACACTCTTGCAATAGTAGCGTGCCTGGGAGGGCACGTTCTCATGATGCACCATGCTTCAAAAAAGGAGGGCGGTAAAACATGCCACTGAAATTCAATTGGAAGAAAATGGCTGAAAACGCGTTTTGGATCATGATGTTAATTGGAGCGTTTATTGCGATGCAGAAGGTAATGCACCCGGGCTGGACAATTTTAGGATGGTGAGTTCATTATTTAAATTTAAAAACAAAATAATGGGGCGTGATAAAAATGGGTTTGAATGAAATGAAAGTAGGATACGCGCTAGGCACTACGTGGGGAATTCTTTACGCGGTTTGCGCATTGCTATTCATGCTCGTGCCTCGGCCAACAATAGGGTTTTTCAATTACTTGTTCCATGGCATTGCATTAGACCCAAAACCGATAGATTTTGGTTTTGCAATCGTTGGATTGGCAGTAAGCTCGATTACGGCATTCGCAATTGGAGCGTTATTCGCACGGGTTTACAATCACTTTGACGCAAGGCGTTGAAACGCACTAGAGCTAAAACCTATTAATCCCTTTCTTTCTTTTTCTTTCATGAAAATAATTCACCGCGAGGAGGGCAAGCTCAAGCTCTCGCCCCACTCGCTTGAAGACTTGTGGTACTTGACCAAGATAATCGGTCCCGGCGACATCGTGCAAGGGCATAGCTTCCGCACTTTCAAGCCCGAAGACCGCCTCAGGCCGGTGGAGAAAGACAGGAAGAAAGTGCACCTGGAAATCAAGGTTGACAACGTCGAGTTTGCCGAGAGCGTAAACAAACTGCGCCTGACGGGCGTCATCCTCGCGGGAACTCCCGAGGAATACGTTTCTTTCGGCGAGCACCACACGCTCGACGTCGAGTTGAACGACTCGTTCGTGCTCAAGAAAAACCTCAACGCGCTCGAGGAAAACTATTTGCAGGAAACGCTGAAGAAAACGGCCAAGACGACCGTAACTGTTGTGATGATTGACGAGCACCAGGCCCTTTTCGCTCGCATTGACGTGCGGGGCATCAAGTTTACTGCTGAAATAGAGAACACTGCGAACAAGCGCGACCCGAAAAACTTCGACTCCCAGCAGATTTCCTTTTTCCAGGAAGTGGCCAAGGCAGTTGAAAACGCGGAAATAATCGTAATCGCAGGACCCGGCTTTGCGCGCGAGAATTTCAAGAAATTCCTTGCCAACAAGCGGCCTGAACTGCTGGAAAAATCGTTTTTCGAGCACGCCTCGAACGCCGAACAGACGGGCGTTTACGAGCTTTTGAAAAACAAGGTCCTGGAGAAAGTAATGAAAAGCCAGCGAATCGCATCGGAATTCGCCTTGCTGGAAGAGCTGAAAAAGCGCATTGCCAAGCAAGACGGGCTTGCTGCCTACGGGCTTGAGGAAGTAGCGCAGGCAATAGAATTCAATGCCGTTGAAAAGCTCATGGTCTTGGATGAGATGGTGCGGAAGAACGAGAAGGCCAATGCCCTGGTTGAAGAGGCAAGGCGCAGGGGTTCCGACCTATTCATATTCGATTCCAACGACAGCGCAGGCAAGGAGTTCGAGGCCTTCAAGATAGCGTGCCTATTGAGGTTCAAAATACGCTGATATCTAAAGCCCAGGAAACAAGGCCGCAAGATCAAAAGGTAAACTCTGATTCGGGCGCTTGCCTGCGCGGGGTTGCCGGAAAGCTAAAGGCAAACAATAAAACCGACAGTATGATTAAAGCCGGGTTTGCCGAAAGCACCGAAAACCCGAAGACGGTTGCGAGCCCGAATACGATGAGGTTTCTTGTGCTGTTCATGCTAACACCACTCCCTTTCCTGGAAGAAAGGCGCCTCCTTGGGGTTGCGTTACGATGAACTGGCGCCTTCCTGCCTTTCCGTAAATTTATTTCCCCCCACCACCTCCCGCAGGAATAACAATATAGAAATATAAATACTTTTCGTTTTACCAACATTTCGTATAAAAATATACAAAATACATAAATCCGCAAGGAATATGAAGGTTTTGAGTAGATCTATCGAAATTTTTATATACCGAAAGGCGGTTATTGAATCACGCCTTTTTAGAGAGGATGGTGGGGTTGCATGGATTTTGCACTTGATGCACAGGTCTTATAGCGTTCAGGAAGCGGTATCTGAAACAATAGATGAAATGCACTTCCTGCACTTGCCGCTGCAGGAGGATTTGATAAACTACTCGGCACTAGCCCGTTTCATCAAGCCCGCGGTGGAAAGAAAAACAGGCGAGGAAGTGGGCTTGGAAGCCATAATAATGACCCTACGCAAAAAATCTGCAGAGTTTGGAAGCAAACGGAGGCTTGACGTTTTCGAAGCGTTCAAGAACGCCCAGGTTTTCCTCACAACAGGCATGTCGCTCGTGCGAATAGCCAAAACGCCCGAAACCAGGAAGAAACTCCTCGAGTTCCAGGAGAAAGCGTACGCCATGCCTGGAGAGCAAATGTTTTTCATACAGCAGAACGAGGAAATATCCGCAATAGCGCCCTCAAAAAGGATTGGTGAGCTGCTTTCAGAGCTGGGCGGACAGCACGTTTTGAGCAAGTCGCCAAAACTTGCGCTCGTAACCCTTATTTTTTCCGAAAAGCATTTGGATGCAGTCGGCTGCATAGAACAGGTTGGAAGGCAATTCGCCGACTTAAACGTCAGCATTGCCGAAATTTTTTCCTCGCACGCGAAAATATCGGCGGCCTTTGACGAAACCCAGGCTGCGCGCGTTTACGAAAAATTCAGCAAAGCCATAGCATCCAGCGGCGAAATAGCTGAAATGCAGCCAATAGTGCAGGAAAAGGCGTGAAACGGTAAAAGCAAGAAGAATCAGTATTTTATTACGACCATTTCCCCCAAGCTAACTATGTTTGCCACGCTGAAATCTATTTTCTGGCCCGCGGGGGTTTTTACGGCAATAGTCTCCTTGTGCTTATTGACCGCCACGATGCTCCCCACAAACCCGCCTATTTCAGTGTAAACCTTCTTGCCCTCCAAATCCATTTTCCCGATCAAATCGTGCTTGAACTCACGGGCAAGAAACACCACGAGGTACATGGCAATCACGCTGAGAATTAGCGCGTAAAAGAAATTGGCGAACGAAACAGTGCCAATCACCCACTCGGCGGCATTGGAAAAAATGAGCCAGAACATGAAAACCCCGGCAGTTTGAACCAAATATTCAGGAAGCAGGTGGTTTTTCTTTTCCGAAAGCGCCTGCAAAACCTTCCCCAGAAGGATTAGCAGCACTGCAACGGGCAGAAGCAGGAGAAAGTCCTTCATGAACCACGCGGCTATCTTTGCAGTTGTAATGTCTCCGGGTGAATACTGGTATTGCAGGGAGAAAACCCGGGAGAACGCCATCCACAGGGATGCGATGAAGAAAGGCACTGAAGCGAAATAGAAAATGAAGCTCACGTTCTCAAACGAAACCTTGAAGTCCGAAACGCTGCGGAAAAGCATTTCCTCCAACCCTATTGCCTTGATGAGGAGGTAAGCGCCGAGAATTCCAAGCAAAAGCCTTATTCCAAGGAATTCGGCGAAAGCAAACAACAGCAAAGCCAAGGCAGGAATGCCGAAAACCATGCGCGCAATCTGCGGTTCCTTCAGCTTTTCAAGCACAAGCAGGTAAGTTGATTCAAGGGCCTTGGATTGCTTTACGGTCACGGTCTTGAGGCTCTGGACTTTCACACGCGCATTGACCAAGGGCAACACTTCCTCATCCTGGGCGCCGTCGCTAACGAAAACGCAGGCATCGGGCGAGAAATCGTGGATGAGCTTTTCCAACTGCTTTACTATGGCCGTATGCGCCCTGTAACCTAGGCGGGCATCGCCGGTCATGGTTGCAACTTCCACGTGCTTGAATTCCTTGCTCAAATCATCGAAAAGCTTGACCGCAGCAAAAATAGTGTTGCAGTCAGAATCTTCCGGATCCGCAACCCCCAAGGCAGAGGCAGCTTCAAGGTTGGCCTTGCGCCCCACTACGGGCCCGCGGACTTTCGCCTTCTCGCCCAAATCGTTGTCAATGTCAACGCACAAGACGAGCAAACGTTTCGCTTCAGCCATTCCAACCACAAGTTATTAAAAAAGATTATTGGAAAACGCCGTATTTAAGCTTCCTTACCAACTTACCAGCACAAATTATCGGAAATACGAAAAAAGAAAAGTTTAAAAATATCCATTGATATTAATAATATCATTGAGATTGCAGAAAGGCGATTGGGAGTTCATTTTCACGCTTCATGCGGTCTTCCGTGCCGAAGAGAGGGACATTGACGGAAAAACGCTTGAAATGGTAATTCAAACCGGAAGGTTTGAAAAGTTCGGCAAGAACGGCATGAAAATAATCAAAAACACGGGAGAAAGGAAAATTGTTTTAGTCGGCCGTTGTGTACGGCCTGGTTTGATTAAAATACTGACTGTTGAAAGTGGTTAAAATGACTAAAAAATGTCCTGAATGAACCGGAAGGATGCAGAAGGTTTCCGGGGAGAGAAAAGGGTTAAAGTATAGTGCTTTGAAATGCTCCAAGTGCGGCGAGGAAATAATGACAATGGAGCAGGCGGTTTCTTTTCTCGACGAAGCCCAAAAGGCAAAAACAGTTACTTTCTCTAAATGGGGTCAGTCCATTGCAATAAGAATCCCCGTACAAGCAGTAAGAAAATACCACATTTTACTAAAGGAAAAGGGAATAATGTCCTTTGAAAAAGACGGCTTCAAGATAGTTCCAGCTTAAACAATCTCACTGTTTCCCGGAACCAGCGCAAAAAACGTGTCGCTCTTCCTAAGCTTGAACGGGAACTTCAACTGCCTGAATAATTCTTCTTTGGTTTTGCTCCCTGGAGCCAGCATTACAAATCCTTTTTTCCCCGCAGCAGCAAAAGCCGGAACGCCAACCAGTTCTCCAGAAGCATCCAAGCCGACGGCAATTTTCAGTTCAACGTTCTTGAACCACTTGCGCTCACCCGAAATCAGGAAAGCGCCTTTGCCAACAAACTCCCCTTGAGAATATTTCAAAACATGCTCCTTGCCCACGCAGTAAACGTCAGCAACGCCGCTGCCCAACTTCCATGAGTTCGAATAGCACGCGGCGAACTGCGCCGCCTCGCGCAAGTCCTGCTCTTTCGCCCGCAGGCCGTCCTTCAACACAACCGCGCTAGCACCGTGAACGTCCGCGTGGAAAAACAAGTCGCCTTCCTTCAACTGCGATGCGACAAGAGTGTCATTCTGCTTTGCACTCTTCCCGCCAACGCACAAAAACCCGTTGCTCGTAGTGAAATGCCTATACTCGTCAAACCATTTTTTCTTGTGTTTTTTTATTTTTCCTGCAACGGATTTTTCCGAAACCCCGTTGTTTTGCGAGAGCTTGCGCTTCGTATCTGCGATGGCCTTTCTTGCACCTTCGGCTTTCCTGCGGAATTTCTTTGCCTCATCAAACAAGGCTTGCGCATTCTGCAAGGCGCTCTTGCGCAAGTCGAGAGTTATTTTCATGAATAGAAAAAGCGCGAAGTTGAATAAAAAATAGGGCGCATGAAGCTAAGCGGCGGTCATTCTATGAAAACCACGTTTTCAAAGCATTTAAAGTGCGAATCCCCGGTAAGTAGCGGAAGGTGCATGACCGATGCTTGAGCGTATAAAAAAAGTTGGTGTTCTTAATAAAAGTAGCTTAAACCACTTGAAGAAAAAAACTTAATCTACAAAGCTGGTTATGCCGGTTTTTCTCCCTTGCCTTCAACCGGTTTTGCCTTCCACTCAGTCTTGCCCCAGTTCTTCCAGTCTTTCTTGCTCTCGCAATTCGCGGTCAAACACATTTCGAAAGGCCGCTTGCCCTTGCGGATGACGAGAATAATGGGGGTTTTGCAGAACTGGCAGGCTTTGCCCGTAGGCTTTATCAAGCCGTTTTTCGGGATTGAAAAAGGATTCTGGCATTCCGGATAGCGGTTGCAGGCTGCAAAAATGCCGAACTTTCCCCTGCGCAATACAATCTGCCCGGTGCCGCACTTGTTGCACACGCCTAACTCGCTCGCCGCCCTTTGCGTGGCGTTCACCGCGCTCAAAAGCTCGCTGCCGATTTCCACCTCGTCTTTCTTGAAACCGGCCAATATCTTCCCTAAAATCGTAATGCCTTCTTCCAAAACCTCGGCCTTGCTTTTCTTTTCCTCCTGAATTTCTTCAACTTCCTTCTCGAAATGCCGGGTGAGCTCAGGGGAAATTATTTCAGGAACGTGCTTTTCCATTGCCTCAAAAACACGCAAGCCCAAGGGGCTAACTTGAAGAGATTTTCCTGAAACGTAATCGCGGTCGAAAAGGGTTTTGACTATTTCGGCACGCGTAGCCTTGGTTCCCAAATCCTCCTGCTCAAGGGCTTTAATTATCGAAGCTTCAGAATACCTGGGAGGGGCTTGCGTGAGCTTTTCAACCAAATCGAACTTCTCCACCAGCACGGTCTCCCCCTCTGAAAACGGGGGAAGCTCTTTCTCCTTGACGCGCAGGAACGGCGCGTAAACCTCGAACCAGCCTTTCTCGCTCGTGCTGATGCCCTCCGCACGGTAAATTTCGCTCCCGCTCTTTAAAGAAACATTAACCCTCTCGCGCAACGCGGGTTTTGAAAACGACGCTAGATAACGCCTTGCAATAAGTTCGTACAACCGCAGCGCATCCTTGCTGCCTTCAGGCATTAGCCCCGTCGGGTGGATTGCAGGATGTGCCGGGTCGCTCTTCGGACCCTCGTGCGGAGCAAGGCGCTTTTCCTGTCGCAATTGTTTAGCGAAAGCGCCGAGGCCTTTCTGCGCTTCAAGTTGTTTCATGATTTTCTCGTGGTTGAGCTTCGACGGAAGTTTCTGTGAAGAAGTGCGCGGATAACTTATCACAGCAGCCTCGTACAACTCCTGCGCCAATTGCAGTGTTTTCGTGGGTGCAAAGCCAATTGTTCCGTAAGCTTCGATCTGGAGCGAAGTCAAGTCGAAAGGAAAGGGCGGCAGTTGCTTGAACTTCTTGCTGTCGACTTTCGCGACGGTCGAATTCTTACTCGAGCTCTTGAGGGCCGTTTCGCCTTCGGTTTTGTCGAAAAACCGGTCGCGCTCGTGCAAAAACTGCACGCCCTTAGCAAGGGCATAAAGCTGCCAATAGAGTTTTGCAACGAAAGCCCGGATTTCATTCTCCCTTTTTGCGAGAAGCGCCAGGGCCGGGCCTTGCACGCGACCCATGCTCATAATGCGGAAAACGCCCGCCTTTCGTATCGCGCTCATCAGGCCGCGGGAGATATTAATGCCCCAAAGCCAGTCGAGCGTATGCCGCGCCTGGCCTGCGGCAACGGTTGAAACGTCAAGCGGCTTGAGGTTTTCATACGCTTCAAGCAAATCTTCGGACGTTAAGGTGGAGAAAAACATGCGCTTGGCTTTCTTTCCCTTGGCAAGAAACTCGATAATGTTCCCGCCGATGGTCGAGCCTTCAACGTCCCAGTCGCACGCATTCACGACCTCGTCGGATTTTGCCGCGAGCTTTTTCAGCAAATCCAGGTATTTCTTGGTAAAGGCGCTGGCCTTGTTCGACTCTGAAGAGGGAACCCAGCCGACTTCAAAAACAGGGTATCCGCTTCCCGGCTTTTTCTGCTTGAGCGAAAACAAGTGGCCGACCGCAGGCGCGACAACAACCCCGCGGCCTGGAATCTCGTAGTACGCAACCCCGCCAACTGCCTTGCGCGTGGCCTTGCCCAAAGCTTGCGCTATTTTCTCCGCAACCTTCGGCTTTTCGCTGATGATTAACTGCATAAAGTCAAGTTTCGAAGTTTTGAATATTTAAAGCCAGTAGCATAAGCTCGCCTCTGAAAGAGGCTCGCGGGTTAGGCCTAGACTCGAGCCTTTGAGGCTCTCGCGTTTTACTAGTAAACCTTAGAGCACGGAATTCAAAAAAAAATAAAAAACAAAAGAAAAAAGAGAAAAAAAAGGAAAAAGAAAGAAGATTGGCCCGCTTACTCGGGCAGCGGGGGAATGTCTCCGAAAGACTTTTTCAACGTGCATTCTCCGGAAACTTTCACGAAATAGGATTTTCCGCTTTCAAGAAAACCGGTTTTAACCCACTTTTTGTCGTAATACCAAGGCCCGCTTTCAACCTTGCAGTCGCTCTTCAGATTCTCGAAAGTCATTGGGGTATAACTTCCGGGAATTTGGTTCCAGCCTCTTGAAAGCTTGAGGCCATCTTGATACTCGAAGGCCTTGACGCCCTTGAAAACCAGGGAGCAGTAGGAATTGGAATTGAACCAATAGCCTTTGTTTGAAACAAGGTGGCTGACGTCCGTTTTGTCGTATTCTTTGGAATACGGGTTTAGGGAGAAAACCGTGGAGCTTTCGCAATTGGTTTCAACCAATAACGCGTAGTTGTAGTTGCTATTCGGGTATTCATATACTTCAGGTTTATCCACGTATTGCCCTTCAGAAGAACCGTAGCCTGCTTGGGCGGTTGTTTGTGAAGAAGTCTCGTACACGAGGGGGTACCACGACACCGGGGCAGAAATCAAATTCCAGCCAGGGTGGACTGCAATTTTAACCGAATATTCCGCCTGCTGAGGCTGGGGATAATCTTCAATTACTTGCGGTTGAACACTCGCCTGGATTGGAATTAACGGCTGGCTTGCTTGAGCAAACGGGCTCAAAACAAAACTCAAAGCCAGGACGGCAAACACTGCTTGAAACAACTTCATTTAAATCACCAGTTTCAAGAATGAATCGCGGCTTATAAATACGGGCTCATTTCTTCAGGCATTTGCCTGAACATTGAAAAGACAAAAGAAAAGAGAGAAAAAAAGGAAAAAAAAGTAATTCCCGTTTCAGCCGGTTGACGGGCGCGGAGTGCCTGCAGCCACAGTCGGGCGAGGCGTAGAACTTACCCTCACCGTAGTCGCACTGGGCGTTGGAGTCGTGCTAGTCCTCACAGTCAAAGTAGGCCTCGCAGTCACAAGCGGACCAGCCGGAGTAGGCGTAGGCGTCGGAGACGGAGAAACAATCCCGAATGTGCACAAGCCCGAACTGCATTTACCGATGATGTTATTTCTATCGCAAGTGGTCAGTCCAGAGGGTGATTCGCTATAATCGGGCTTTCCTTCAAGCGCCTTACAACAGTCAAAACTGTTAGCACAACCAGCACAATATAGCATAACCATAGCAGGTCGAGGACCAGAAGCAGGACGACTGGCAATACCATTAGGACGGCAACCAAACGCCTGCTCTCTGCTTCCAGTAAAACCTTTAGCAGAAAAATAATCGCCGAAAAAATCAGAATTATCAGAATTAGAAGCAAAATAAACGAAGCCAAAAGCAGCGACTACCAAAACCAAGAAAGCCAAAAACTTTGTTTCCATAACTAAAACCCCCCATCAAAAAACAACTGACCCTGAAAAGCATTTGCCCCCCCATCACTTAAAAACCCACCGAAAAAAACCGAAAACAAAGCTAAAGCTAGAGACAGACGAAAAAATAAAGAAAGAAAAAGAGCGGGTTAGCAAGTTACTGTTACGCTGACCCTTCCGGTGTAGTCGCTCTTAACGAAATTAGCGCCGCCATCAAGGCTGTACGTGGTGCTCCACGGGCCGCTCAAGTACTGGGTGCTGTTGCAGGCTGCACGTCTTGAAATTTGTCCGCTCAAGGTTACCAGCAGGGTTTCCTCCTGGCCTGAAATCATGTCGCCGATTATCCAGCGCAAAACCTCGTTCTTCCTGTTAAAGCGCACGTTCACCGAGCCGGTGCTTTGCGAATAGTTTGCAAAGTTAGTCCAGCCGCTTGTTCCGCCCTGGGCGAAAACGCCTGTCGCGCCTTCGCAAGCCTTGACACGAATGCGGTAAACCCAGGTTCCCGAATATCCAGGCGCGGGCATTCCGTTGCCGCTCGCAAGGTCAGCGCTTATTTGAACTCCGTCGCACGCTGCAACTATAGTCAAGTCTGCTGCAGGGCTTTGAGACTGTGCTGGCTTGTGGCCGCCAGGGCCATTTGGAACATAGTGAGCCCTAAAGCCAATAACGCTTCCAGCCAAGCCAGTTGTGTCAAAAACAGTTGAAAAATCGCCACTATCGTCAGGAGTTCCCGTAGCAATGTTAACCCAATTGGCTATGCTTGCATTACCGCAAGCCGAGGAAGGTGCTCCTGAACCGTCAGCAATATACAGACACTCTTGGATTTGCATCGTCCCTTCCCAAGGCGGGGTGGGATTAGGGTGCTGCGATCCCGTAACAGCAACGTGGCCGGTTATTGTGACAAGCGTGCCGTCTGAAACAGTGCCGCCTGGGAAAAAGCTCAGGGTGGTCGTAGTCGTAATCTGGTGCGCCGAAGCAAAACCCGAAAACAACAGGCCCAAAACTAAAAACGCTATTCCATTCAATTTCCAATTCATGAAACCACCCAGTTTATTTTAAAAGAAAAACCAGCTCACGTAATTACGGCAAAGGCATTAAAAACCAATTCATACCGCAGCAAAAAACTGCTTGATTCTCTAGCGTTTGGGCGCTTCACCATAGCCCAGTTTTCCATAAACGCGCAAGGGAAAAGTACCGTGCAAAACTCCCTCTCCGCCCCTAACCGAATGAAGGTCCCTACCGAGAGATTCGAGACGTTCTGCTTCTCCCGGCTTCAAACCAACTCTAGAGACTTTAGACCAAAAATGGCCTATTTCATTGCCGTAGCCGCAGGAAGCCATCCAATGCAACAGCCTAGCCGGGTGGACGCCGTTCATTTTTGCCGCCTGGTTGACCAGCGCTATTTCTCCCTTGGAAAAATTAAACGGCTTCGAGTGCTGGGAGAAAGCCCTTTGGGTCCTGGCCCAAGTGTCCGCGTGCTCCACATGCATTTGCTCCATGCGAGCTCTTGATGCGGCTATTTGGTTTTCCAGAGCAGCAAGCGATTTCGCCCTTTGTTCTAAAGCCGCTTTACCTAAAGCGCCAGCTGCCAAAGCAATTGCCCCTGCAACCGCCAAACGCTTTATGCGAAAAGGAAGGAGCTTTCTCTTTTGCACTGAAACATTTACCCTGCTACTGCCACTTGCGGCAGTCGTACGCTCTCTTGGAAGGCTGCTCATCAAAAAACCTCAAAGCAACGCATACTTGCTCAAATAAATCTGGGTCTTTAGGACTTCCAAGAACGGCAATATCAAAAGCGATTGCACTATCAGGGATACGAAGCGCGCGAACCACAGGCCCTTGCTCAACTCAAGGAAAACCCACGTGTTTATGAGGAAGAGAACGGCAGCGAAAACCACGAACAGAAGGAAAAACCCTGGCTTGCGGCGAATGAGCAAAACGCTTTTCGCAACTGCGCCGCTCAAGCTCGCATCCTCGATGACGACGGCCTGGGGCGCAAACAAAACCATTGACGAAACTACTAGCGAAAACACCCCAGACCAAAAAACGTCAATGCCGTTCTCGAACAACAGAAGGCTGAAGCCAACTATTGCCGCGAAGGCAGTAAGCAAAATGAAAAACAGGTTTACCGTCGCCCTCTCAATGGCCTCCATGTCCCTGGAAGTAAGCCTATTCAGCGTTCGCTGCGAGCGGATTACGACGTTTATGGCGGCAACGGCAAACGAGAAGAAAACAAGCGAGGCGATGAAAGCCAGGACTATGATGAGCACGTCCAAGACGCCGAGGTCGAGCTTTACGCTGCCAATACGCAGGAAAGCAGCGCTCATGGCAACGAAATTCGGCAGCAGGAACGAAAGGGGGAATGCAATTAGGAAGGGAATGCTGAAAGCAGAAATGAGCTTGAGGTTCTTGGAATAGGCGACCCAGGCATGCTCCAAAACCTTTCCAAAAGCGAGGAACGTCATCAGGCAAAACCGTTTTCACGCGCAAAAGCACGAGGAATTTAATAGCGCACGCGGCAATAAAAAACCTTCACACGCCGCACTGGCAGGGCGGCGTGGCATAAGCTCGAGCCTTGGGGGCTCTCGCAGTTTGCCAGCAAAACCGTTAAAAACTCCCGCCCGCAAAAGTTTCTTCTCTGAAATCCTTTTTCTAGCCCGTTCAAGGCACTAGAAGGAATTAAGAAACCTGAACAAAAACAAGGATTTGGGCAAAAACAACGAACCAAGCTAAAGGAGATTGAAAACATCATGGTCAAGGCAGCGAAAAATTACGTTTGCGAGAGATGCAAGAAGGAAACGCCCTTCATGGAAGTGTGCGACTACTGCTCGCGCAAAATATGCCGCTCGTGCGAGAAAGCTGCGGCAACGCACTCGAAAACAGACCACACTATCATTTGCAGAAGTTGCTGGGGAGACCTCCGCAAGCGCCGCAGGTTCAAGAGCCGCTAAACTTATTTTCAATCCAACAGGCCATAAGTCTTTAATTGTCCACTTCGAGTTTTATTAGAGGCAAGACCGAAAATGCAAAATAGAGAATATTTCATTCACGTCGCGGGTGGACCTAGGTATGGAAGGATGTGGGGGGCGCATACATGGGAAAGCGCGATTGGAATAGGGCACGATCGAGAACACAGTGCACACGGACGGATTTTAGGTGGAATTAGCCAGGATAGTTTGAAAAAAGCCATTGTAGAAAGCAAAGACGAATCGCTTGGCAAGTATGGACGGGCTACTCTTGGCAGAATAATATTGGAATGGCCGTTCGAAGATTGGGAAAAACACCCGGACAACAGTGTAAAGCAAGCTTTGGGAAGCGACAACAAGGGTAAAATCGTTGAAATTTTCGAGCTATATCCGTTTGGACATGATGCCGAAGTTGACGGCTGGGGAGAAAAACCAAAAGAACCCAGATACAAGAAGAGTTTTGGTGGAATGGGAATTGCTCACAAGGCGCTAATCGCAACGTTAGAGGATTTTCGCAAACACCTTGAAGCCCATGGAGTCAAGCCTGAAGACTACCACATTTTTTTCATGGGAGAAAAGCCAGATTCGGTGGACTTTTTTAGCAAAAGGGGATTTGAACCGGTCAAAGCCTATCCATTTCTCGAATTCCTAGAAAAGTTAAAAAAATACAAGGAAAAATAACCGTTCAATTGCCTTAAAAAATCCGCCGGTCAATAACATATTCCGATTCTACTTTCTTTCGAATTATAAGGTGGGCACTGATGGCAGGCGAAGATTTTCAACCGTGGGTGGAGAAATACCGCCCGCAAAAGCTTTCTGAAATTACCGGCCAGAAGCACATTGTCGCACGCCTGGAGCAATTTGCGAAAAGCAAAAACCTGCCGAACATGCTTTTTGCCGGCCGCGCGGGCATTGGAAAAACCACCGCAGTCCTTGCATTAGCACGAGAGCTTTACGGCGACAACCTCGGCCAAAGCTTTCTCGAGCTCAACGCCTCGGACGAGAGGGGCATTGACATTGTGCGCGGGAAAATCAAGGACTTTGCCCGCACTTTGCCGCTGGCGGACGTGGACTTCAAAATCATTTTACTGGACGAAGCCGACTCCCTGACACAGGACGCCCAGCAGGCATTGCGCCGCACCATGGAAGCCTACTCGAAAAACTGCAGATTTATTTTGAGTGCCAACTACAGCAGCCGTATTATCGAACCAATACAGTCTCGCTGCGCCGTATTCCGCTTCAAGAGCCTCGAGGACGGCGACATCAAGAGCATAGTGCACGACATAGCCAAGAAGGAAGGCATTTCGATTGACGACAAAGCACTGGAAGCCATTATGTACGTGAGCGAGGGCGACGCTCGAAGGGCAATAAACTGCCTGCAGGGCTCTGCCGAGAAAGGAAAAATCACTGAAGAAAATGTTTTCCAAGTTTCAAGCCGCGCGAGACCGAAGGAAATCGCGGAAATGGTTTCGCTCGCGCTCAAGGGAAAGTTTCTCGAGGCAAGGGGCCTTTTGAACACGGTAATGAGCAAGTACGCCATGGGCGGAGAGGAAGTCTTGCGCCAAGTCTACCGCGAGGTCATCGCCCTGGGCGTTTCAGACAAGACTAAAGTACTGCTCGTGGACAAAATCGGCGAGTACGATTTCCGCCTGAGTGAAGGCGCGG
>DUGE01000108.1 GCA_013331595.1 Microcaldota archaeon
AGTATTTTGGTTTTTTCTTCTAGACGAGCATAAGCAAAAGGAGTTTGGTAAGAATTCAATAATTTTTCCAATAAATCATTTTTTTCGCGAATACAACTTCCAACCAATTCTTTAAACAACAAAATATCTTTTTGGGAACTAATTGAAAAATACCATGCAGGATTGCCATGATTGTCGAATTTCGAAATAGGATTACAAGATATGCCTAAAGACATAAGAATATCTCGTAGATCTACAACTATTTGTTCATTAGACATCTGAAGACGGATTTCCTTTGGTGAAAAATTAACATTCCCCTCATCATCAAAAAGCGCCCTAACAAAAGCAGATTTTATTTCATCATCTGAACTTTCAAGGATGACTTCCGGAGCTCCTAAATCCACATTTTTCACTTTTTTTCCAGCATAAAAACCAAAATTCTTTACTAAAATCAGACCCAAGGCGGTAGGAAAAGTACAATAGATAAGCTCGCCAGAGGTCAGCTTCCTCCGTTCAATATTATAATCTACTTTGCCAAAAGCCGAACTTAAATCACTTAAAAAAACAGCTATAACGTCAGCATAAATATTGCAATATATCGGAGTTAGGTCTCTTTTCTTTATTCCACCGTCACCCAAAAAATGCCCCAATACAGATGCTAGTTTCGGAGTTAAAACAATAGGGAGTTTTGGGTTTTTTATTCCAAAAAGATTAGTCATTCCTCTAAGTAGATTTATCTTTTTTTCAAAAACAGAAATTGGAAATTCTTTTGAGATTTCAGGGTAATGGAAATAAATCTTCTTCAAAATCCACAGTGGAAAGCCGCGCGATTTAATCCAGCTATCAATATTCGACCGGGGCGTATGTAAGAGCCTTGCTAATCCAGAACAGGTTTTTGTTTTGCTTAAGACTAAAGAAAAAAACTCTTTCTTAAAATTGTTTTCTACCTCTAAATACAAATGGCCTGGCAATTCTAAAAGGGAAATTTCGTTTTGCATTAGAAAATAAAAAAAACGTAAGTTATAAAGTTAATTAGACCTCTGTTCCTATGGCTTCGAATCAGAGCCATTCTATGGTTGCAGGAGGCTTATCAGTAATATCGTAAACAACGCGGTTGATTTGCTTCAACCCGTTGGTAATGCGCAGCGAAATCCTATGAAGTATTGCATGGGGTATTTTGAAGTACTGGGCGGTCATTGCATCAGTGCTTTCTATTGCACGGATTGCAACCGTATAGCCATAGGCCCGTACGTCTCCCTGCACGCCCGTGGTTTTCGTATCCAAGAGAACGGCGAAATACTGCCAGGGCAAGGAATCGATTTCCTTCAGCTGGAACGCACTGTAGATTTCTTCAGTTACAATGGCGTTCGCTTCACGGCACAAGGCGGCTTTTTCCCGCGTTACTTCTCCGATAACGCGCACGGCCAAACCAGGACCGGGAAAAGGCTGCCTCCATTCGGGGTCTTTCTGCATCTTCAATTCCTTTGCAATTGCCCTTACTTCATCCTTGTACAAATCGCGAATTGGTTCCACGACCTTCAAGCCCATTTTCTTGGGCAATCCACCCACGTTGTGGTGGGTTTTGATTGTGTCCCGTATTCCAGAACCGCTTTCAATCCAGTCCGGCGCAATAGTGCCTTGAATCAAGTATTTTGCCTTAAGCTCTTTCGCCTCGTGCTCAAAAACCTTGATGAAAAGCTCGCCTATCTTTTTCCTCTTTTTTTCAGGATGAACTATGCCCTTCAAACCTGCGAAAAACTCTTTCGACGCATCAACAGTAACAAGAGCTATACCCAATTGCTTGAAGTTCTCCTTTACTTGCCCGACTTCGCCCTTGCGCAGCACGCCCGTGTCGACAAAAACTGCCTTGAAGCGCGAGCCTAATGCCTTGTGGGCGAGCACCGCGCAAACGGTCGAGTCAACACCGCCTGAAGCAGCAAGAATAGCCGTGCCATCGAGTTTTATTAGTGAAGATATCGACTCTTCGATAAAGTCTTTAGGGTTAAACGCCATCAAAGCACACCCTTCGCTTGCCGAAAAAAGAAGTTTCCATAAATTAACTCTGATTGGGAGTTTTTAATCCTTGCAGTTTTGCTGGATTTTCAAGGCACTCTCAAGGGTTTCAGCGTTAAGAATTATGGAAGGCGCTTGAAAGCCCGGCCCAAACTACTCTCCTCTCAATTCTTTTAATCTGGCCACGATTTTAGCCCGCTCTCTAGTCAAAATATTATGCGACAGGCTAAGCACAAAACGCGACCACAGTGAATCGGGGGCAGAAGCCCTTCGGACAACAATAGATACGTTGCCTTGGCGAACCAAAGGAACCTTAGGATATCCGCGCTTGCCGCTGGTCAATTGCACATCTGCCTGAAAGCCGTGTTTTGACAATTCAGCAACCAAAGCGCTTGCAGAACTAGGGCTTGCTCGCAGGAGCAGCTTGTCGCCTACTGGCGAAGGCAAATACAATGTCTGCCGGGAAGTGCCATACATCTGCCCCAAGGCGTGGTTTTTAACGATAGTTTCCGCTAATTTTTCAACCATAAGAGTATTCCGCCAAATTGATTTTTAAAACAGGAAGGCTAACGCCCGATTAAACATTTTGAAACAAATTCTTTTGCAAACTCCAAGCCCTGCAGGCCCTTCTGCCGGTCTCTCGCCTCGACGCTTATCCTCACCAAAGGCTGGGTGTTCGACGCCCTTATGAGGAAAGTATAGTCGTCGAAAGAAGCCTTGACGCCGTCAATGGTCTCAATCCTCAAGGGAGCCTTGCTTTCAACCAATTGCTTGAGCTTGGTGAAATCAACGGCCACGTTTTCAATCTTGTCGCTCAGGAAAACGCTCTTGAATTGCTTCGCAAAATCGTTCAGCTCGCCTGGTTTCGCCCGGGAAAGCAAAGCGGAAAAGTAGACTCCGTCCGAGTAAGGCATGTGTTTCATCATGCTGTAGTGCCCGCCTTTCTCCGCAGCAAAATCCGCGCCCAGCTCTTCGGCTTTCTTCAAGACGAAAACATCGCCCACCGCTGAATAATGCGGCTTAAACCCGTTGTCCTGAAGGAAAACGAACACTTCATCCTGCACATCGAGAGTAACGACAACCGTGCTGCCTTTTGCAAGATGGTTGGAAGCATAGAAAGCGGCAAGTGCACCGCTGTCCACAATTTTTCCAGAATCAACGGCCGCGCACCTATCGCCATCGCCGTCGAAAGCAAATCCAAGGCAAACATTTTTTCGCGTTTCCGAAAGCAAAACGCCCAGCGCATCTGGCGTGGGTTCTGCACTATGTCGCACGAAAGTAGGGTCCGGCAAATCGAAAATGGCTTTCGGGAAAACTTGCTTGAAAGAGCATACGGCCCCTCCAGCCAAGTCGAAAACGGCCTTGCCGAATTCCGGCAGAGAATCAAGGTAATGCGTCAATAATTCGGGATTCTCTGAAAGGTTTTCCCTAATGAGGCTCGGTTTTACCAATTCGATTTTCCGTTTTTCATACTCTTTCTTGAGTTCGGCAAGTTCCTCAACGAAAAAACTGCGTTTATGTTTGAGGGGCTTCAGACCATTGTACTCCGGAGGATTGTGCGAAGCCGTGAGCGAGACGCCCAACTCAACGGAATTAAAGGCAATTGCGGGAGTCGGGGCGAAGCCCATCACTTGCGCTTCGCCTTCAAACCCGGAAAGTAGCGAAGCAAGCAGGCGGGGGTTATTCTTCCGGTAATCCATTCCCGCAACAAGTGTTTTCGAAAACTTTTCCAGCGCCTTCCCCAAAACAAGGAAAGCCTGGGGCGTAAGGTCTTTACTGTAAATGCCGCGAATGTCGTAAGTCCTGAACAAAAAAAGCACCTTACTGACTACTAGTATGCACTATTACTTCCTGGAGTGACGTCCCGTCGGGAACGTTTTCTTTCACGAAAATTCTCGGGTAAATCTTGCAATCGCTGCCAATAATCATGCCGCAAGTAATGGAAACGTTTATTCCCACCTTAGTTCCGCTGCCTATCACGCAGCCGAGCTTTCGTTTTCCTGAAAAAACGGTTTTGCCCTTGATTTTTGAAAAAACAATCTGGTTGTCGAAACGCAAATTAGCAGTAATCGTTCCAGCACCTAAGTTTACGTCCTCGCAAATCACGCTATCGCCAACGTAGTTGAAGTGCGGCGCATTGGAATTGCTCATCAAAATCGAGTTCTTTAGCTCGCTTGAACCGACATGGCAATCGTTTTCTACAACCGCGCCCTTGCGCAGGAAGCTGTTCGGCCCAACTATGCTATTCTCACCCACGTAAACCGGCCCTTCGATGCGGGCTGGAGCGCGGATTACGCTGCCCTTGCCCAAATGCAGTTTTCCTTTAATAACGACTCCCAGCTCTATTGTTCCTTCACGGTTGTCATCAAGCAGGTTGTTGCAGGCAAACTCACTCACATCCAAGTAATTCCAGAAATAGCCTACACCATTCCAATAGCCGTCAAACTCAACCACGCGAACCTCGTTTTTCTCGGCAAAGGAAGTAATCGCATCGGTAAACTCCAATTCGCCCCTCTGTGAGCGCTTCACGCCACTGAGGAAAGAAAAGAACTCTTTCGGCAAGAAAGCGAAGTTGGTGTTTGCAAAGCCCGGCTTTTTTTCCTGGGGCTTTTCAATAATCTTCTTGAGAAAACCGCCGTCAGAAACGATCTCGCCGTAGGAGCTCTTGTCCTCGACTTTCTTGCAAACCAGAAACCATTCGCCCTTGTCAGCAAGGCCGACAATCCGGTCGAGCTCGCGCGGGTCGAAAAAGTTATCGCCGTTAATCGCAATGAAATTGCCGTCGACCTTTGGCTTTGCCTGAAGCAAAGCATGGGCAGTGCCTTCCTGGGCGTCCTGCGTCACGAAAACAACCTTGTCAGCATAGCGGCTTTTTGAAAAGTGCTCCACTACGGCCTCTTTCTTGAAGCCGACAACAACCACAATCCTGTTGGCCCTGTCGTAAATCCGCTCGACAATCCACTCGAGCAAAGGCTTTCCGAGAATGCGGACCATTGTTTTCGGAATGTGGTTTGTGATGGGCCAAAGCCGTTCACCCTTGCCGGCAGCCAAAATAACGAAATCAAGTTTTTCCATGAGTAAAACCACCTTTAACGAACGGTAACTGATTTTGCCAAATTCCTATTGAAATCGACGTCATAGCCAAGTTCAACGCCGAGATAATAAGCCAAAAGCTGGCCCGGGACTGCATTTACTATGGGGGAGGCATTACCCACGTCAGGAACTGGAATCCAAAAATCGAAAATAGCGTTATTTTCAGGTGCGATGCCGATTATGTAACCGCCGCGAGCCTTGATTTCAGTGGCGCCAGTAAGGACTGCAGTTTTGTTTTCATCATTGGCGATTATCGCTATGCACGGCGTTCCCTTCTCTATAAGGGTAATGACGCCGTGCTTTAACTCGCCCGAAGCGAAACCCTCGGCGTGAATATAAGAAACTTCCTTGATTTTCAAAGCTATCTCCAATGCAGTGGGATAGTTGAATCCCTTGCCGATAACATAAATGTGCTGTTTTTTTGCGAGTATTTTTGCAAGCGACTTGATTTTTTCCAGATAAACATCGTTTAGGGTTTCACCGAGGTTTTTTGCGGTGTCCTTCAAGAGCTTTTTTCCCTCTTCAAACTTTCCGGCCGCAGCATAAGCCAAGAGCAAGCCAACGCTCAACTGGGCAGTGAAAGCCTTGGTGGAGCAAACGGCGATTTCCGGGCCTGCATTCGTAAGCAAATAATGGTCAGACTGCCTTGTTTGGCTGGAACTCGGGACATTCACTATCCCGACCACTTTCGCGTTTTTTTCCTTGGCCGCAGCTATGGCGTCCAGCGTGTCAGCGGTTTCACCACTTTGGGAAAAGGCAAGAACCAAGCTTTTGTCAGTAAGAAAATGCTTGTAAGATGGAAATTCAGATGCGACACAAAAGTTAACGTGCTTTTGGGCTATTTTGGCAAAAAAGTACGAAGCCGTAAGAGCAGCATAGCCCGCAGTTCCACAAGCCGTAAAGAATGAACCACGAGCGCCAGTTACGGCTGTTGCTATTTCCCTCAGGTGCTCTTCGTTTTGAAGAATGGATTTTTCTAGAGTGACCGGCTGTTCCATTATTTCCTTGATTAAAAAGTGTGGGAACGCACCTTTCTGAGCGCGTTCTGCAGTCCATTCTACTTCTTGCACTGTGGGCTCTTTGCCGTTGCTGAATCGAACTTTATCGCCAATGAAAACTAGGTCTCCGTCTTCAAGGAAGATTGTTTTGTTGGTATACTCAAGGAAAGGCAACGCATCAGAAGAAACGAAAAACCGGTCCTTCCCCATGCCAATAATTAAGGGAGAGCCATTCTTGAAAGCTGCAATTTCATTTTTTTCCCTCATGGCCAAAAAAGTATTTCTTCCCTCCAAAAGTTTTGCCGTCTCCTCTAAGGCATTAGCCCACCCCAAATGCAGGTTATCTTCGATTAGGTGTGGGATAACTTCAGTATCAGTCTCACTTTTTAACTTGTGCCCCTTCGCAATCAGGTTCTTTTTTAATTCCAAATAGTTTTCGACTATGCCGTTATGGACTACGGCTATCTCTCCAGTACAGTCGAGATGTGGATGCGCATTTTCCAAGGTTACGGCACCGGTAGTGCTCCAACGGGTATGGGAAATTCCAACTTTTCCAGTTACGGATTTTAACTTCTTTTCTAATTCTTCCACCTTGCCTACAGATTTTTCAACATATAAATTATCCCCCTGCATGGCTAAACCTGCAGAGTCATAACCTCGATACTCCAATTTTTTCAGCCCGGCAACTAGCTCTTTGGAAGAAAACTCAGTTTGGCTGACAATTCCGAAAATACCGCACATGGCAAATCAACCTCATTGGCGATGAAAACAAAAGCCGCCCGAAAACAGGGCGGCTTAAATTCCGAATTTTTTTACAGAGGGGTTGCGAACCTTTGTAAAGAATACTTTACATTTAGGTATTTAAACACCATTACCAGAAAATTCGCGTTTTTGCAAGATAAACCACATCTTTTTAAACAATTTTTATTAAATATTATCAAAAACTTTAAAACGGTCTGAAGCATGGAAGCAAAGCTGGTTGTCGACGAAAGGGCGCTGAACGCGAAAATCGTTGGAGGGAAAGCGCTCGGTGTTTTTTCCGCCGACAGGGTCAAGATACTCGAAGCGCTAGCCGAAGGCCCGAAGTACCCTGCCGAAGTCGCAAAAGAGCTTCGAATGCATTTGCAGACGGCTTACTATCACTTCAGGCTGCTGGAAGAAGCGGAATTAATTTCACGGGGCGAAACCGCGGAAAAACGCGGCGCGCTCGCTAAAAAATTCGTTTTCGACGCAGATGCACTGGCAATAGTCGTGAGGGAAAAATGGAAGCCCTATGCCGGCAAAAGGAGGAAAAGCGCCTCTTTCTTCAACCAATTCATCAAGGACGGGGTTTTGGACGCAAAAATAATTGTTGGGAGCCCGGACCCCCATGGGCCGTACAGGGCAAGGGGAAGCGAACTGTGCGCCATGGAATTGGCCGCAGTGCTCGGGCAGCACGCTTCCTTTGACTATCCGCTCTATTACCTCGACACCGAAGCAAGGGAAACCGTTCTAAAGGAAAACCTAATTTTACTTGGCGGGCTGAAAGTTAATACGGTGCTGGAAAAAACAAATAGGCATTTGCCCATACGCTTTGACGAGAAAACTTTCGACGTGGCATCAAAGATTTCGGGAAAGACCTATGCGGAGAGTGTGGGAATAATAGAAACCATTGACAGCCCCTTCGCAACGGGAAAGAAAATATTCGTCATAGCCGGCCGGGACCACAATGCGACGCGCGTGGGCATACTGGCAATAATAAAGAAAAAGAAGGAGCTTGAAAGGGGAAACAATTTCGACCCAGAAATTTTCGCGAAAGTCGCCCAGGGTTTTGACGAGGACGGGGACGGCATAGTAGACGCAGTGGAAATACTTGAATGAAAAAAAGGGATTGCGATGAAAACAACGGCTCACGTCACAATAGCAAACGGCCGGGTAGTTGACCCTCTGCTTGGCAAAGAGGAAGTGAAGGACATCCGCATGGCTGATGGCAAAATCACTGGTGAAAAAGCCACCAAGCATTTGAAAGTTTTCGATGCAACTGGTTTGATAGTGATGCCCGGCTGGATCGACATGCACGTCCATTGCAGGGAGCCGGGATTTACGCACAAGGAAGACCTTGCCAGCGCGAGCAAGGCGGCAATACGCGGCGGCATTCCGACAATAGTGGCCATGCCTAACACCAAGCCCGTGATAGACAACCCTTCGGCAGTGGACTTTGTAATGCGCAAGGCGGAAAATCTGGAAGTTAACCTCCTCCAAGCTTCGGCCATAACCATCGGATTGGCAGGGGAAAAGCTCGTGGATTTCATGGCAATGAAAAACGCTGGCGCCGTGCTTTTCACCGACGACCACAATCCCGTGCAAAACTCGCGGGTGATGAAAAAAGCCCTGCTTGAAAGCGTGAAAAACAAAATTCTCATCGCCCAGCACTGCGAGGACAACAACGCAAAAAACGGGGGAGTTTGCGTAAGCAACGCCATGGCAAAAAAACTGGGTTTGAAATCCGGGTTTTCCCGCGAAGTTGAATTGAACTGCGTCGAACGCGATTTGAAGCTCGTTGAAGAAACGAAAGGCAGGGAGCACTTCATGCATTTGAGCCTGAAAGAATCGGTTGAAGCCCTAGCCAAGGCAAAGAAAAAAGGCCTGGCAGTGAGTGCCGAGGCAACGCCCCACCATTTTTCGCTTACCGAAGAAACAGTTTTGGAAAGGGGGACTAACGCAAAAATGAACCCGCCCTTGCGGAGTGAAAAGGACGTTCGCGCCATTCGCGATGGCCTGAAGAACGGGGCTATTGACGTGATTTCCACGGACCACGCTCCCCACAGTGTTCAGGAAAAGGCTGAATCCTGGGAAAAAGCGCCCAACGGAACAGTAGGATTGGAAACGTCGCTGGCTCTTTGCATAACTAACTTGATTGAAACCAAAACCCTCTCGTGGTTGCAGCTGGCCCAAAAAACATCCCTCAACCCTGCAAGGCTGTTGGGCCTTGAAAGCAAGGGAAGCCTCAAGCCGGGTTTTGATGCGGACGTAACCATAATCGACCCGGAATTCGAATGGATTGTTGACTCGGCACTGTTCGCATCAAAGTCTCGCAACAGCGCTTTCGACGGGATGGAATTGAAGGGAAAGGCCGTTGCCGTTGTGGCAAAAGGAGTTTTATACGATTTGCGGTAATTAATGCGAAAAGGTGGACAGATGACGAAAAATTCTGAAATCGAACGCGAGCTGGAAAAGCTCAAGCCTGCAATCGACAAGGCCATTGAACGCAACATTCCCCGTAGCTTTTCAGGAAAAAACCTCGAGCGCATTGCAGGAAAGCCGCGCTACGCCCACGATTCTGAAAGCATCACCGGCGCCATAGCCAAGCCCATTTGGAATTTGCTCGACCGCGGGGGCAAAAGGCTCAGGCCTGCATTAACGCTCATGACAATCGAAGCGCTTGGAAAAAACCCAAAGAAATTCGTTGATTTTGCGGTGATTCCCGAAGTTATCCATAATGGAACCATTCTCGCTGACGATATTGAAGACAATTCGGAATTCAGGAGGGGAAAACCAACAGTACACAAGATTTACGGCAACGACATTGCCATAAACGCCTCAAACGCGATGTACTTCCTTCCTCTTAAAATCATCATGGAAAGCACACTTGAACCAAAGAAAAAAAACGAATTGTATGAAACAATAGCACAGGAGCTCATCAACGTCTCAATAGGCCAGGCAACCGACATTTATTGGCATAGGGGATTACGGAAGAAAAAAGCCTCGGAAAAAGAGTACATGCAAATGTGCGCTTACAAAACAGGTTGCTTGATGCGCATGGCCGCGAAAATAGGCGCGATACTTGCCGACGCAACCGAACAGCAAAAAATGGTGCTTGCGGAATTTTCAGAAGCAGTTGGCGTTGCCTTCCAGATTCAAGACGATATTTTGAACTTGACTGCCGGAAGCGAGTACGGCAAGGAAATCGGCGGGGACATCACTGAAGGCAAGATAACATTAATGGCAATACACGCATTCCGCCACTCGCCGAAAGCCGCGAGGCTAAAACAAATAATCCAAATGCACACGCGGGAAAAACAAGAGGTTGATGAAGCTATACGCATAATGAAGGAAGCGGGCTCAATAGAATACGCGGAAAGAACCGCATCACAAATGGTAAGCCGAAGCTGGGCTACGGTTGAAAAAACGATTCCGGAAAACCCGGGAAAAAGAAAGCTCAAGGCGCTGGTTGGCTATTTAATACAACGCAAGCGCTGAATTCAAGCCTATGCAGGGGAAACCGAAGGCGGCAGTTCCACTGCCACCGGCCTTGCGAAACCCTCTGCCTCGAACTCTTCCTGCTTCACCGTGAAATCCTCGTTGGAGGCAATTTCCCCGCGGTTTTTCAAAACTTCCCTGGCCAAAATCCAGAAAATCAGCGCAATCGATTTTCTTCCCTTGTTGTTTGTTGGAAGAATCAAGTCAACCATTGAAGGGTTGTTGTTCGTGTCGCACAAGGCAATTGCCGGAACGTTAACCGCAAAGGCCTCTTTGACAGCCTGCTTGTCCGAACCGGGGTCTGAAACGAACACCATCTTCGGCTCGACAAAATCAACGCGCGAAGGGTTTGTGAAACGGCCCGGCGTAAAGCGCCCGACCAACGGCATGAAGCCGGTCAATTCGCAGAACTTCGAAACAGCCTGCCGTGCATTGTCCTTGTTTGAGACGATGAAAACTTTCGACTTGTCAACCGAGGAAAGCAGATTTCCAGCCGCCTTCAGCCGCTCGTCAAGCTTTTTCAAATCCAAAACGTGCAAACCGTCGTCGCGCACCTTGTAGATGAAATCCTTCATCGCGCCGTTCTTGTTGCGCGTGCCAATGTGCGCNNTATTAAAGCCTTTCCCTGAGAATGAAATAACGATGAAAAGCAACATCCAAATCGAAAGCGCAAGCGAAGACGAAACCCTCTTAGGGCAAGAAATGCAGGGTGAAGCCAGCTCCGACAGCAGCCAAGAAAACAAAAACGGACAGCCTGCGGCACAACCCGAAATTCAAACAAGTGAAGGGGACATCGGCAAGGCCATGGGCGCAAAGAAAAACCGAGACTTGACGCTCGTCAGGAAAGCGGAAGCCGCGCTTTTCCTCGCCAACCGCACCGTTTCCCTCGACGAATTGTCAAAACTCCTTGAAACAAGCAGGGTCAATGCGCGCAACCTCGTTGAGCTGCTTAGGAGCGAATATGAAAACCGTGAGGGAGCAATTGAAGTGGTTCTAGGTGAAGCTGGCGTAATGCTGCAAGTAAAGCCCCAATTCCTGCAGGGCGTTTCGGAGCTTTCACGCAAGCCGGACTTGAGCAGGAAGGCAACGAAAATACTCGCACTCGTCGCAAAGAAAGGCGGGCTCATGCAGTCCGAATTGAAGAAATACTTCAAGGGAGAGATTTACGAGTACACTACGGAATTGAAGCGGTCGGGATATATTGAAAGCGAAAAACGCGGCAACACGCGCTATTTAAAGCCGAGCAAGAAATTCACCGAAAGCTTCCAGCTCGCCTAGGAATTTTACTTAAACGGAAAACTAAATACGGCCCTAATCTGCTTCGCCCGTTCCTTACCAACGCCCCTCACTTCCTGCAGTTCTTTCTCGCTTGCGGCAACAAGCTTTTCAACCGTCTTGAAATGCTCAAGCAAGGCAAGGGCGTTTTTCGGGCCGATGTTTGGAAGCGATTCCACCACAAGCCTCTGCTGCTGTGCGAGCGAAAGGCCTTTCTTGGAAAACTGGACTTTCAACTGCCGCGGGGCGTTCAACTGCTCTTTCTTCCCAAGAAGGAAAAGGAAATCCGCCAGTTTTCCCTCGCTTGGAAAAAAGAAAACCGGAATCTTGAAGTCCACTGCAAGGGCAATGAGCGCCCCCTGCACTGCATTCTCGTGCAGCCTCTCGAAATCAACGCCCACAATTCCAATGAGGGGTGAAGCAAAGTTTTCCTTCAGCTCCTGAGCCTGGGTGAAAAGCCTACCGTCAATCACGCTGCTCTCGAAATCCGCCGCCGTCTTTCGTTCCACGCAAACGCGGTCGCTCAAGACGAAATCACCCACTTGAAGCCTGACGCTTTTCACCATTGCACCCAATTCCCTAAGCCTTTCCACTGCTTCGGTTGCAGCCTCGCGGTCGTCGCAATAGACCTGCACCGAATTGTTTTTCTCAAAAATAAGCTCCATCCACCGACACCCGTTTGGAAAAATCAACCCAAAAAATCGCTCATGCTAGTCTGGCCTTTCTTCTTCGGCTTTTCAGGGATTATGGGCCCGGGAATTTCTTCAACGGACGGCTCTTCACCAACCTGAAGCCTCGAAGAGCCTTGCAAATGCCGCATGTGCTTGAGCATCGTCTTTTCCTTCTGCCGCGAAAGCCACAGGTAAGCCTCGTCCTTCGTCCCCTTAGTCACGAGGACAACCGCCTCACCCACCTTGGCCCTGCCCGCCCGGCCGCGGCGCTGTATCAATCTGATTTCGGAAGGGACGGCCTCGTAAAAAATCACCAAATCAACGCTCGGGATGTCGAGCCCCTCCTCGCCAACACTCGTCGCTACAAGAACGTTGAACTCGCTGTCGCGAAACGACTCGACAACCCCGTGCTGTTGCTTTTGGTTCATGCCGCCCCCAGCGCGGCCCACAAGGGATTTTGCTTTCACGCCCGGAAGGGAGTTCAATTGAGACACGATTTCAGTCACGGAATCACGGTAGTGCGCGAAAACAATCACGGTTTTCTTGCTCCCGGCGGTTTTAGAGACGATTTCCTTCAGCTTGACCATCTTGGGGTGGTCAATGTCCTTCTGCAAAAGCGCTTCGCAATCTTTCTCAATGATTTTTATTCGCGGGTCCGCGGCCAATTGCGCAACTGCCCTAGTCTGGCTTTTGCGTTCGTTAAAGCCGTGCAGGAACTCATACAACGCCCTAACGCCCTCGCTTTCAAGCAAATCAATGGCGTGCGCAAGGTTCATTGCCTTTGCAACAACGCTGAGCAACTGGTAGAACGACGGGTTTCTTTTCGAAAGCCCCAAAAACTTCTGGCGGAGCATGAGCAATTCTTTCCTGCTGACGTTTTCCTTGGCCGACATGAAGCCGGACGCGCCCAATTTTCCCACGGGCTCTGCAAGCAAGGCTTTCAGGCCGCTGCGCAGGGAAACCAGTTCTGGAGGCAAGTCTACAAACTCCCAAAAAACCTTGACGTCGTTCGCGAACTGCTGCACTTCCTCGTCCTGCAGGGTCTTCACTTCAATCGCATTAATCCCCAACCCCAGGCAAACTTCCGCGACTTTCTTCTTGTCCGAAGAGGGGCTTGCCGTCAAAGCGAGGACGAGCGAACCAGTTTTCTTCACCCTCTCGCCTATGGGCACGTAGGCGTAATCGCCAACTGCCCGGTGCGCTTCGTCGAAAACCACAAGCGCAAAATCATGGAGCGACAAAAGGCCTTTCTTCAAGTCGTTGTTGATTGTCTGGGGAGTGGCGCAAATGACGGTTGCAGTAACGTATTGTTTTTTCCGCGCTTCCGGGGAAACTTCTCCCGTTACAACTGCCGTTTCTTCCACAGTGTCAATCAATTCCTGCAGCCTCTTGGCCTGCTGGAGCACAAGGGGCTTGGTGGGCGCAAGGAAAAGGATTTTTTTCGGCTGGGTTTTCAGCAAATGGGCGATGGCAAGGATTGCGATGAAAGTCTTGCCCAGCGCAGTGGGCATGACGACCAAAAGCTTTTGGGCCTCGAAAAGCCTTTCAGCGGCCTTCAGCTGATAGTCCCGTATTTCCACCTTTTCCTTCCTCAAGAGAGACAAGTCGAGTGAAACCATGATAAACCACGCGCGCGTTCAATTTGTTCAAGCGGTTAAAGCTTTTCTACTTTCGCGTAGTAATAGACACATACGACGAAAAGCAAGGTTTCTTTTCGGTCGCCCGCATTTTCTTTACCGAAGAAAAGGCGGGCTAATACTGGAAGCACAAGCTTTTTAAGCGAGAGAAATTATTTTTCGTTCCCTTTTTAGCGGGGTTTGTCGAAAAGGGAGAGAACATAGAAATCCGCGTTCAAACAGTTACGGATTAGTTGAACTAGGGGTGGGAATAGTGGCAATACTTCCAGTGGCGCCAGTAGAGCGCATCATCCGCAAGGCGGGCGCCGACAGGGTTTCGCCTGACGCTGCAAAAGCTTTGGCGGAAGTGCTTGAGGACAGCGGTATCAAGATTTCGCAAAAGGCAGTGCAGTTCTCCAAGCACGCCGGGCGGAAGACCGTAACAGCCGAAGACGTCAAGCTTGCATCCCGCTCGGGAATTTGAAAAAAACAGGGGGCAATAGGCTTTTCTTTTCCCCTCCTCCTTTTTCATAGGTATGCCTAAAATCCTGGTTTGCTTCATTTCAAACAATCCTTCGAACCTCGAGCTTTCGCTCTCCGCCCACTCGCAGAATTTCACTGCGGAAACGCGGATGCTCATAGTGGACACGAAGGCCACGCATGCTGCAAACGAGCCGCTTGCAAAACAGCACAACGCAATCCACGTTGCAGAGGAAGAGTTCAAGGAAAACACACCGGACGAGTTCAAGCCACTGTTCCAAGGCGCTTACGGAGGCAATCGCAACATTTGCCTTTACCAGGCGTTCAAGCAAGGCGCAAACGCGGTTTTCTTTGACGACGACACTACGCCCGCAGAAAACCCCCTGGCGCAATACGAAGCACTTTTCAGCGAGGGCAAGAAAATCATTGCCGGGAAATACTTGCGCCACGCCGCAGGCACGCCGCAATTAATCAAATATGCAATAGACGCAGTAGTGGACTATGCTGACGGCGAGCTTGAAAGCGAGCAGGCAAAGCAAAAGCTTGAAGGGTTTTTTGCAGGAGTACCTCCTGAAACCGAAATCCCGCTGAAAGGCGTCGGGGTTGCTGGGGGCAATTTGGGTGTGAGCCTCTACTGCCTTGAAAAATATTGCTTTTTTCCCACCAACTACCGCGTTGAGGACGGGACGTACGGGGTTCTTGCAAAATCTTTCACGGGCGAAGAGCCTTACAATAGCGAAGACAACCCGGCAGTCTTTCACAACAAAACACCCCGCGAAAACGCGCTGTTGGAAAACCTTGCAAACGAAATCAAAGGCAACATTATCGCACTGTGCGTGAAAGACTCCGTTGAAGAGAAGGATTCTGGGTTCAAGCACCTGGCGTACAATATCGAAGAAAACTCCGGCCTGGTTTTCAAGGCGTTTAATCTCGACCATCTCGAATTCAAGCAAAGGCAGAAAAACATCCTGGAAAAGGCAAGCGCATTGGGCTTTGAAAAACAATTTAGCGCGCTTCTAGAAATTGCCAAGGCAACACCCAGGCCTTCCGAGGAAGAGGTTAAAGCCAAAGCCCAATTGTTTCACTACGCGCAGGACAACTGGCCGAAAGCGTTAAAAGAAAGGAGTGCCTAAAATGATTATCGGACTGTTATTTGTTTTAGCGGCCGGGGCCTTGGGTTTTTCGCTCGCCCGGAAACTAGTTCCAGAAGAACAAATAGCCTACGCCATGCCTTTCGGCATTGCGACCTCGACAATAATTGTTTTCCTTGTTTCGCTTGCCATTGGCTTCAGCGGGCAAAGCGTCCTGCTTTCAGCAATCCTGTGCGCTTTGCTTGCGCTCGGCCTTTGGAAAAAGAAAGGCGGCTTCAAGACAAGCCCAATCTCAAAACGTCTTGTTCCCCTCGCATTATTTTCACTTGCTTTCCTGTTTGCGATCAACTATGCAATGTTCCACTTTGACCAGGGCGCGCTCAAAGGCTTTCCCACGGACTTCGGTTTCCACAAGAGCATCATCGCCTCCCTGGGCAACGGCAACTTCCCTCCTGAAAACCCGCTTTTCGCCGGCCACCCGCTCGCGTATTATTACTTCCTGCACTTGTTCACCGCGTCTTTCATAATGGGCGGCTTTTCCCTGCAATGGGCGTTCATAATAGTAAATTCTCTCGTTATCTTTTCAGTGGTTTTGCTCCTCGCAATGTTGGCAAAAACGCTTTTCCCGAAAGAAGCCAGGGAAGGGAACACTATCGTTTACCTGGCGGTGCTCCTGGTTTTGCTTAACGGAACCCTGGCGTTCGTCCAGGCAGCCAAGGTCGGCACGTTTTCGTTCAGCCAGAATTTCTTCAACGACCCGTCGCTCACACACCCGTTTCTCACGCTTTTAACGGCACACTTGCTCGTCACGCCTTTTGCAATAGGACTCGCCCTGCTGCTCATCCTTGCAATAAAATTGATTGAGGGGGATTTCCGCTTTGCCGCGCTTCTGGGCATAATGCCGCTGTTCCACTTTTTCACATTCATTGTTGGAGTCGTACTCACTGCCGCCTATTACGCATTCAACCGGTCGGAGAAAAAAACTGATTACTGGCCTTTCGCCGTTGGAATTTTGCTTTCACTTCCGCAAGTGGCGTACTACTATTTCGCCCGCGGGCCTGCTGAAATCGTCTTCCGACTCGGCTGGCTCTCGCCTTCGCAGGATTTGGTTTCAATAGCTTGGTTCTGGCTACAAAATTTAGGCATTTACATTTTGCTTGGAGCGATCGGCTATTACTACGCGGACGAGAAAGCCCGCAGGCTTCTCTTGGCAACGCTGCCTTGGTTCATNNGCTTTTGCGCTGACCAAAATGATTAAAAAATACGGCGTTCCGATAGTTTTGGTGTTTCTTCTTTTGGCAACATCAGGTGGAATCCTTAGCGCAGCCACCATCGTTTTCAGCTACAACACGAACATTTACGATTCCTTCGACGTGAAAGCGTGCGACTGGGCCAAGGCCAACACCCCTGCAAACGCGCTTTTCCTCACCGACGGCCAGCACACGTGCATGTTCGGCCTTACCGGAAAAAGGGTTTTCCTCGGCGACTTGCAGTGGATTACCACTCACGGCCTGAACTACACGCAGCAGCTGGACGAAAACAACAGGATGCTTGCTGGCGACTGCAATTTGCTCAAGAAAAACAAAATCGGGTACATTTATTTGGACGGCTACGGTTCGAGGCATTCGTACACCAATGAAACGTTCTTGCAGGAAAAAACCATTGCGGTTTACAACCAAAACAGCAGGACAATCTACAAAGTCAACTGCTGAGAAATTGGATGGAGAAGGAAAAGGCAGAAAGTGCGGCGCGTAAAGAGCCGCTGAAAAAATCAGGAAATAAAACAGCAAAAAAAGGAACCCCGGTGGGAGGGGTTTGTGAAAAATGCATTGTGGATTTTTTGCCTTTTCGGCATAATAGCTAACAGTTTTGCAGATTTTGATTCGGGAGCGCTGCACCCGACTGGCTACTCGCACCTTGGCGACGCCAGGGACACGCGCGGGACAACCCAAGCCTATTCGGTTGATGGGAGCGCTGGCGAGTGCGGGACCGGCTCGAGCTTCTGGTCTTTCGCTTCCTCGGACGGGCNNCGAGCGTAACCCTTGCATCGTGCAGCAGCGGTGGCAAGGAATTCGCCCTAAAGAAAAGCAACGGCGAGTTCGAAACGGCATACAGGCTCGGAGAATCAAACGGAAACACGGTTGCAAGCGCCACGCTCTACGGCGATTTCATCCAGCCTGACGGCAGGATAATCATCGACGTTTGGAACCGCAAGTCAATCTCAGAACATTTCCTGAACGACATTTACGTCCAATTCTACTACAAGCCGGCCAACACCCCGCCAACGGCGCCTGAATTCACTGGGAACAACAGCCAAACTGCCGACACCACGGCGTTATTCACGTGGAATGAAAGCTCGGACGCGGACAACGATACGCTGAACTACTCGCTCGAATACTTGGCAAACAACGCAAGTTGGGTTCAAATAGCTCAAGGAACACCATGCTGCGGCTATTCCTGGGACACCGCCAACTTGCAGGCGGGAAATTACGCGATTAGGCTCAAGGCGTTCGACGGCAAGGACTATTCAAACGAAAGCACGACCGCCATAAACGTACAGCATGTTTTCTTCACCAGCTTTGCGCAAGCGCAGGAAACAATCTCCCCTGGAATTTCAGTCGGGTGGAATGCGATTGCCTACGGCTCAGGCAATCGAACGTGCAACTACACGCTGCCTGAAGGGTTCACGCAGGCAAAGGCGTTTAATTCAACAGGGTTTGAACAAAACACCAGCATCACCGGCAACATTATGCAATGGAACTGCGATTTCGAGGGTGAAGGAAATTACACCGTGGTTTTTTCCACGCCGCCAGTGGAATTGAAGCTCTATTCAACAACCCAGGGCGAAGGGGAGCAGAGCACTGCAGCGCAACAATTGCTTTTGATTGAGGGAATCAAAAATCCCGGCAGTCTCAATTATTCAAACATCACGGGCAATTACCAGTGCATTGGAACACTGGCTTGTGAACCAAGCGCGTTTTCCATAGCTTTGCTTGAGGCAGGCGAAGAGCAAAACACATCCATCAGCGCGGCTGGGGATGGGATTGATGAAAGCGAGACAACCACCATTGAAAACAGCCACTACAACAAGACCATGCAAATCAACAATTGGCTAATCGGCTTGTCCAACGTTAGTGCCGAAATAAGCTTGCCTGAAAATCTCGAGTTCAACCTTTCCGAGAACGGCTATGCATACGAGTTTTCAAACGGAACAGTAAGGCTTGAGATTGCCACGCTGCCTGCGGGGATTACCGAAATAACTTTTTCAGCCGAACTGAACCAGCTTGGCGAATCATGCTCGCAGGATTTCGAATGCGCTTCAAACTATTGCTTCCAAAGCGTTTGCAGCCTGACTTTCGACGAAAGCCAAACGCAAGAGACAGGGCAGAATGCGCAACAGCCCTTGCTTTCAACCAACCAAAATCGCGAAGCAACTGCAACGCCAATTCCCTTAGCTTCAGAAATCCAATTGCAAGACGCTGATGGACGCATGGGCGTTGAATTCGGCATTGCAGACGAAATCGAGCTCGGGCTTGCGAC
>DUGE01000096.1 GCA_013331595.1 Microcaldota archaeon
TTTACGCAAATCTAACTAGAGCTTAAGGTTGTTCTAATGAAAGATTACAAACGAGATGGTTAACTATGCTAAAACATTTTTACGTTACGTTGCTCGACTTGCCAGAAGCTCTTCCATTCGCATTCATGCCGTCAGGCAAGTTTGAAGAAATGGAGTCAGACGCTAAAAACGAGGAGGCAGCTGAAAAAAAACTCTTAGCATTCACGATACAACTAATGCAAAACTTTGGTGAGGATTACGCCTACATAGGCGAAGACGTGATAGGCGAAAAGTTCTACAGGCGCTTCCTACTGGAGAAAAACGGCTTTTTTGAGATAATGACGGGAATTCCGGCAGTTGTGAGCGCGCATTTCACAACCCAAGACCGGGCTCAAAAATTTGCCGAAGCACTGAAAAAGACAATCACGACGCAGGTCAAGGAAGACAAAGCCAAGCTTGTGCTCAACCAATCCGTCGAGGTTAGTGAGGATGAGGAAAGCAAGCTTACGTTCGAAAAATGGGAAAAACTTCGGGACATCCGCTCGGGAGTAGAAGAAAAGTAAAAAGGTAGGGGAAAAATGCTATCCAGTTTCTTCAAGAGGCTTCTCATGGGAAGGCAGCTCGAGTTTACCGAAGGGGATATTGAAATTCTTGACACAAAATTCACGATGCACTCACTCAGCCACTATTTCAACTGGAGGGAAACCGTCAAAGGCCGCCATGACGGGGAAGGACTCAAGGAAATGTACGACATTGGAAAGATGACTGGAAAAGAAATGGCCAAGTCATACAAAGACAAGTTCAAAATCGGCGGGGGCGAATCGGCAAACTTCTGGAAAAACCTGCTTGAACTCAGCGGACTGGGAAAAGTGCAAGTAATCAGCCCGCAGG
Organism: Microcaldota archaeon; assembly: GCA_013331595.1. The sequence continues at coordinate 871 of DUGE01000096.1, forward strand.
AAGGCGGCAAAGTCCTCATACAGATAGAATCAGCTTTCGCACGCCACTACACCAGCAAGAAAGGGAAAGGCGAGGAAAACGTCGACGAATACCTGGTGGGAATGCTTACCGGGGTCTTTGAAGAAATGTACGAACGGGAGCTAGTAGGAAAAGAAACCAAATGCACGGCAATAGGCCAGCCTTACTGTGAAATTATAATAAAACCATTAGAAGGTTAATGAGAACAAGTTTCACTTTAGAAAGCGAGATTTTTTGTTAAGTGAGCCGCAGTGCTTGCACTTCTTTCTATTTCCGTTGAACCATTTTTTGCAACCAGGACAAAACATTTTGCACCGCCAGAAAAAAAGTCAACGCGGAGGATGCCTGAAGAGGAGAACTAGGAACCCCAAGGAGAACCCTCTTCGGAGGCGATAGGCAAAACCCCAACCCTCCGCGTTGAACTAATTATACATGTTTACAGGAAAGTCAAATAAGTTTGGTTGATAAAAAATCAACTAAAAGTTTAAAAGCACGTCACTTAAGATTAATAAAGCATGAGAATCCCAACAACAATAAACATGAAGGCAGACACGCGGGACGCCATAGTCACTACGCTAGCCGAAAAATGGCCGTTGAGTGCGAAAGAGGTCTATTCGGAAGTTAAGGAAAACCAAGGATTGAATATCACATATCAGGGTATTCACAAGGTTCTAAACCAGTTGGTTGACGAGCGAACGGTAGTAATTCAGGACAGGAAGTACCTCCTGAGCGCAGAATGGGTAAAAACATTAAAAAAATTCGCGGAAACAGCCGAAAAAAACTATTTGAAAGAAAAGAACGCGCCATATTTACAGGTAGGAACTGGAAGTTCGATAGAAAATGATGCATTCTATGCAGGTAGGGAAGCGGCAGAGAAAGCATTAAAACAAATTAATCATCAGATTAACAATAACCTTAGACTAGTTCTGGTGTTCGCTTCGGGATCATACGACGATTATGATGAAATTCTTAAAGGCATTAGAAGCATCACTAAAAGTGCACCACTAGCAGGTTGCAGTACACTAGGAGAAATAAATAACAAACGACTCGAAAAAAGCGTTACTACGATAGTTTTTTCAGCTGACGAAAGTATTTTTTCAGCAAAAATTATTCCGATAACAATACCAAGATATAACGAAGCCAAAACATTCGAAGAATCTTTCAAAATACTTCAGCAGAAAACGAAACTTAACCAGAAGTTTCCCGAGGTAGGGTTGATTTTTTTTCCAGGATATTCAAGAGAAAATAGTTTTAGAGTATTAACAACAGAATTCCTACGTGAGTTTTCAAATAAATTTAGTCCGATGTTTCCAATTACCGGTTGCTTGTCAGGGCAATGGTCGTTTAATACAACAAAACAGTTTTGTAATGATAAAATTTACTCCGACCAAGCAGTTTTTGTTGCAATTTACACGAGATTAAAAGTTGGAACGAGAAGAAGCCATGGTTATGAGGCGATTAGTGGTGTTCGATATAAATTGAAAGTTAGAGGCGGCATTGTTAAAGAAATGGCAAGAATAAGGAAAGGCATAGTAGGAGAATATAAGCCCGCAAGAGAAGTTTACACAAAAGATTCTGGAATGACTATCAGCGAACTTACTGCATTGCCAGAAATTAGAGCATTACTAGCGCAAAACAAAACCCTCCCAATAACTAGAATTGCTGACTCCATACACGGTTACCCAGCAGTCTTGACGGAGGATGGAATACAATTTAATAATACATTTGAAGATGGAGACATTGTTGAGATTAGCCGAACAACGCCCGAAAAGGCGATTAGTGCAACAAAAGAGGCAGTAAAAGAAGCAATAGCGCAGGGCAGTATTAAATCACCAAATTTTGTTCTACTCTTTTCTTGCGCAAGCCTACTCGCTATACTTGAACCACATAATCTCGATGAAATCGAAAAAATAAAAAAACAGTTAAACAATGTTCAAATTGCGGGCTGTTATAATTTGGCCGAAATTGGTCCACTCTCCACACAGCAGGCAAACGGCACGGTTGTCGCGCTTGTTTTCGGCAACGAATTGCGCGAATAACGCTTATTCGCTTATCAGTTCTTTCGAAATTCCTATGGCTACTATCGTCTGGTTGTGCTGGCCAATCGTTCCGGATGGGATTAACGCCTGTTCTCCGTGCGTGTAAAAGCCGATTATTTTCGATTCGGGCAGTTCTTTCTTGAATACTTGGAATTCCGAGCCTGGCTCGCGGTTTTTTAGCCGCAATGCCCTCGGGCGCGAGCCGCAGTCAAACAAAAGCACCACCGGAATGTCTGGACCCAGTTGTCCTTTAACGTCACTCAACACGCGTTTAGTCGAAGCCAAGATACTCTTGTCGTCAGAGTCCATCAAAACCAAGAGCGAGTTTTGAGGCACGTTATTGAGAAAAGACAAGGAAAGGTCCGGATTGACGTGGAAAGGGGTTTTAATCCAGTAGTGCCCGAGAGGATCTGCTATGCCGTAAGGGCGCTGGACAACCTCATCAAAAAGCTTCGTTCTTAACTCATGCATGGACATTCCCAGCATTTTAGCGTATACTTTAGCGGCAGGCTTGCCGTCCAAAGTAAAAACACGATTGCCCCTACTTTTCGAAGCAAGAGCTTGTTTTCTCGTTGGCTTCAGCCCATGGGTTATACTGAAAGCAATCTTCAGATCAGATAATACAGTTACCACAATGCAGGAGTCTTTATACGCGCGGCCATTGGCAAACTGATAGGTCTGCCTAAACATTGCCGAATCACTGGACGACCCGCCGAAAAGCGGCGACAAACCGGTTGCGTTTTGAATGCCTTTCAGCATTTCCTCTTCGTTGGGCTGGTATTTTTGTGTTGGACCTGGAAAGAGGGTAATCAAAAGGTAGGGCTTGGTTTTCAAAAGCTCGCTTGGCTGCTTGCGCTTTACCGCCAAAAATCGCATGTACCGCTCGAGATACGGGTCAAGCATCTTCAAATCTTTAGTCGCGGCTTCTGCCGCAGATTTTCCTGCAGTGAAAAAATCTTTGCTCGCTCCGTCTTCCACACCGACTCCAAAAGAGACGTGATCGCTGGCTAGCGCTAGAACCGAGCAAGAATTGAAGAAACACCCTTTATCAGATATCTCTCCGTCAGTCGTGCACCCAACCCAGCGGCAACGCGGGTTCTTTCCCTTCAAAACATGGTTTACAGCACTTACTAGCGCGTTTATGCTCTCATCGTCCTTTCCATAGGTGGCGCCATGGCAAAAAACAAACGCAAAATCCGGGGGTTTTGCAAGCTCTCTAACCGCCTCTTCCGCAGCTTTTCTCCCAGCCTTAGAGGGATCGGCATCGTGAGAAGCGCCAGTGCCAGCTCGAATGTAACTAAGCGGCTCAACGTTTCCAGTGTAACGCCGTTCTATCGATTCGCTCGTTAAGCGCATTTCCCTAATCCAATCTAAACTAAGCGCATATTTCATGTCTTGCAGAGTGACAACCCGCTCTTCTACAAGCAAACGCAATGCCTTGTGAACCCCCTGATACGTAACGTTTGGAAAGTCTTGGCGGATAGCCGAGTATAAATGCCTTGCATTAAGCGGCCACCGCTCGCTAAGAACTCTGATTATGTCACTCCTAAGGCTATGCTCGGAATACACTAACCCCGAGATGGAAGATGACCTAATGCCCATTACAAATCAACTCAGCACAAATAACTTGGCGACCGAAATTTATAGGGAGTAGCTTCCCCATCCTTCGTTCCTCCTCAAGAATAAAATCAACTTTTAGTTTATTAAAAATCAACCGAACAATTATTACTTTTCACCCAGCCTTTCACTAGGTCGGGGGTTGAAAAGTGAAAAAGAGTCTTTTTGTGGCAGTAGTTTTTCTTGCGGTTTTCGGCTCTTACCTTTTTCTGCACGCGGTTGGTTTTACGGGCTTTTTCGTTGCGAGAAATCCTGCCACCAAACTTCAAGTAGCTCCCTCACCAATAGGGCTACTGCCTACAAGCGTGAAAACTATTTCTGATTCTAAAAGCATGGCGGCACAGTTACAACAAACCAGTATGGAACAGCCTAATGCTTCAGCAAGCGCAGGGAAAAATAAAAACGCGTCCCGCCCAAGCACGGGTTCTTGGGGTACTGGCAGAGGTTACTCAACCTCGCCAAACACGTATTCACCGCCCGCTTCAAGCACAGAGTCGTTCTCGGCAATTTTAGAGAACCCGGATAAAATCGATTCGAAACTATTGGCGCAAGTTGAACAGGCGCTTGAAGAAAACCCAGCGAAAAGGGTTCCACTAATAGTCCGGCTTGAAGTTGTAAGCCCGGCGGATTTTCAAGAAAAACTTTCAGCCGCAAGAAAGGAAATCGAAGGGAAGGGAGGCATTGTCACTGGCGTTTTTAGCGTGGGCAGGATGATTTCGGCCTTAATGCCTGCAAGCGCGGTTTTCGACTATTCAAATTCTGGTAACGTGACAAAACTTTACCCGGAAGAACCGGTGAGCGGCTTCTCGCTTGAAAGCCCGCTTTCACAAATGAGTTTCGACTTCAATTCTTCCTTTAACGGGTCTGGAGTCAGGCTGGCGCTGTTGGATTCCGGCGTGAACGGCTCGGAAGCGGTGGTTTTGGAGAAAAACTTTACGACAAACAACGCAGGCGATTACAACGGCCACGGAACGAGTTTAGCTTCAGTAATCACAGGCATAGCGCCTTCCGCGCAGCTGTTGAATGCCAAGGTTTTGGACGATTCCGGCAAAGGCACGACTTCAAGCGCATTGCAGGCAATAGGATGGGCTTTAAACCCGGATGGAAATGGTGAGACTAACGATGGCGCCAACATAATTGTTTTAAGCTTGGGGGCATTTTCAAGAGCCCAAGACTCACCATTAAACTTGGCGGTTAGGGACGCGGTTGCAGAGGGAACGGTGGTCGTAACTGCAAGCGGGAATTGCGGCGTAGGCTGCGGCAATTGCGCAGGTTTTGTTGGGGTGACAAGCCCTGGCAACAGCCCCTTTGCTTTGACAGTAGGCGCGGTTGACGATAACAANNGTTGGCAACGCTAGTTTCAGCGGGACGAGTTTTTCCACTGCTTTCGCAGCTGGCGCAAGCGCATTAATGCTGCAAGCTAACCCTTCACTAACACCGTACCAAGTGAAGAAAATCTGGAGGGAAAGCGCTTTAGGCTTGGGGCAAGAAGGGGCGGACGAAAAGTACGGATGGGGCTTGCTGAACGTTTCAAAAGCACTGCAAGCAGCGGCAAAGACCGAAAATTTATCGCTTGAAGATTTTCTCAAAGACCCTCACTTTGGCGGCGAGAACTTTTCAACTAAAGTCGACATTTCAACAAGCAACTTCAACTACACGCTAAACATTTCCATTCGTTTTATTGACGACATGTTTTACGAAATTGATTTTGGGAATGCGAGCGATGATTGGATTTACGCTTTGGGGGTTTCAGACCCGTCTTGCACTACTGGCGCAGCGACGTGCAGCGTTCACTTGAAGCCAGTTTGGGACAGCACTCAAAGCACTTGCGGGGCGTTCCACCAGCGGGTAGACGATTCAAGCGACGTTTCGCCTGCTTACGGTTTCAACGGCATTCCTTCAATGGATTACTGCGTCGAAAAATGCGGTAAGGCCGGAGCGTTTATTTGTTCCTTCAATTACGCCGACTTGACGTTCAAACAATGCAATTACAAAGGCTTACAAAGCAACATGTGCTCCTCGTGTTCTTTTTACCAAACCATTCAAAACACGTGCTCTGGAAGTCCAACTCCAACACCTACGCCTCCTCCAGGAATACGCTGTTACTCCAACTCCGACTGCGGATCCAACGGCTTTCTCAACTCTCCTTACTGCTCTAGCGGCAGCGTTTACGACACTTACAGGAGTTATTACTGCATTAACGCCGGAACGACTTCCAGCTACTGTACTAACTCAGACTCAAGCCAATTGAAGCAGACTTGCACAGCCCCGACTTTTTGCTCCGGCGGCGCTTGCATTACGCCAACCCCCACGCCCACCCCGAGCGCAAAGCCGGACTTGAGCATCAGCGAAAGCGACATTACAATCGAAAAAGTGTGATGAAGAAATGAAGGGAATTGCTGAAAGCAAGTTGAAGGCCTTGGCATTAATGACCCTAGCGGCGCTTTTGCTGGCAGGCCCCTTTGCGTTAGCCAAAGGAGAGAACGACGAGAATTTGAAGGAAGTTCACCTGAATTTCACTAACAATTCACTCACGCCTTTCGAGTTGAAGCAGCATGCTCTCGGCGCAATGCAAGAGCTGCTGCAAACGCCGGAAGTTTCCGGCGACGAGAACAACAGGCAGAAAGTCGAGGAAATAATTTCAAACATCCAGCAGAGCTTGGACCCGGATTACTGGTGGGGCTCCGAGTTGGTGAAAGATTCTGTTGTTTTCGAGTCTGAAAGGGACGCGGGGCAAGATATTAGGGTCTTGCACGACAGGGAAACAGAGCCCGAAGTCAACAAAACGCTTTTGATTGATGCTTTGACGGCGTTAGTTCAAGCTGACGACAAGCTATCGAAAAAATTCATTCAGACCGCGCAGCAAACGCTTCCCTTCCTGCAGGAGATCAATCAAACGCTTTACGATGAGGTGGACAACGCTGCTGCAAGCGCTCAAGCCGATTACGACAAGGCATGGTTTCACATAGACAAGGGCTTTCCGGTTGTAGCGATAGAGTTTTTCGAAAAAGCATGGATTGACATCAACGAAACAATAATCGCGGTTGATGCCGCAACAATTCCGCAAGTAACGATCGAAAACCCTGCGAACGGCAGTTTCACCAACCAATCCACGCAAACAGTGTCTGGAAGCGTTTTCGACGTCCTGCTTCCAACCATCACTCAAACCATGCTCACCTTGAACGGCGCTTCGACGAGCATTCCTTTGACCAACGGCGTTTTTGCTCAAACCATTGCCTTGACCGAAGGATTAAATTCGATCAAGGTTGAAGCTACAGACTTGTTTGGCAACACCGGCTTTGCAGAAATTTCTTTAATCCTCGATACTATCCCGCCTGAAGTTGAATTGCTTTCCCCAACTGACAGTTCTTACTTGAAGCAAAACGTTCTCATCAATGGAACTGCAACAGACTTGCATTTGAATCAAACCATTGTGAAAATCAACAATTCGGTTGTTTCAAACTCAACTGAATTCGAGTGGAACACCACAGAATATGAAGACGGAAATTATTTGATAGAATTATGCGCTGACGACAAGGCAGGAGACTCGAATTGCGATTCGGCAAGCGTTTTTGCAGACAACACTCCGCCATTGTTGGAAGTTCAAGAATTGACTCGCAATCCGACTCTCGACAACCCCGAATACTCTTTGTTCATAACAGCTTTAGACAATTTAGCTTTGGATTTCGCTGGAGTCAACGGAATTGAAGTTGTTTTGAATAATGGTTCTGGCATTTACTCGACCAACATTACTGAAGGAATTAACCAATTCAACATTACAGCAAGAGACAAAGCCGGAAACCAAGCTTTTCAAACCATTACTCGATTGATTGACGAAGATTGGCTGCCAGATTATTTTGAACAAAACGTTACGCAAACCAATCCGCTCAATGGGGATTCTGATTCTAATTCTACACCACAAAATGAAGCAAATAATGGAGTTAAAGACCACGAAGAAGATTTTGACAAGGACAGTTTGACGAACTATCAAGAGTTTTTGCTTGACACCAATCCTTTTAAGGCGGATAGTGATGAAGACAAATTGTTCGATGGTTTTGAAGTCTTTAATTCAGCAACTTCTCCCTTAAGCAAAGACTCTGACGACAATAATGTAACGGATGATGAAGAAGATTTTGAGCCAGACAATTTAACCAACCTGCAAGAACAAACGAACTTTTGCAGCCCATTGCTGAACGATTCTGATGAAGACACTCTTCTAGATTACCAAGAAGTTTTCATTTACCATACCAACTGCTCTAATGCCGATACGGATGGAGATGGGCTTTCCGACGCTTCGGAAATCAAGCTCGGCACCGACCCACTCAACCCGGATTCGGACGGCAGTGGAATTCCAGACGGGCAGAAATACTATCCACAGGTTATTGAAAACAGTACGATCGGCGTTTTCGTAAACGTTTCAGCCCAAGGCGACATTAGTGAAAAGGCATTCGTGGACGACCAGCCGGAAAACGTTTTGTTAAGCAACATTCCGGGCGGCATCATTAAGGTTTTCGAAATACACCATGTGGCGGAAATAAACATTTCGACAGCGCAAATGCGAGTTTACTATGACCCTGCCGACCTGAACGGCTCTAATGAGTCAAACCTCAGGCTGTTTTACTTCAATGAAACGGGAGTGCTTTTCGAAGACGTACCGGACCAAGGGGTAAATGAACAAGAGCACTACGTTTGGGCGAACGTAACCCATTTCAGCGCGTACGGCATTTGCTTCCAAGGCTATGACTGCGTAAACTTCAAAAGCGGCTGGAACAGGGTGGAGCCGGTTTACTCCGCCGGAACGCTTTACCGTATTAAAGCGAATATCCACAACAACGCAGCGGGGTTCGCATCCAACTTTTTAGTTGAAGTCCGACGGGATTCCCAAGACGGCAGCATCATGGCATCCAAAACAGTCTCTTTTATCGCGCCGTTCAGCTCAACTGTAGTTTCCCTCGAATTTCCCATGATGGTCAACACGCAAAAGCTGTGTGTGACAATCGACAAAACAAACGTGATTGCCGAAACAAATGAGGGAAATAACGGCGCATGCGTCGACATCAGCAAGCAGATTGATTACGATGGGGATGGCCTGACAGACTATGAGGAAGTTAACGGGATGCGCGTTGGTGGGTTTTTTGGAACTGGCGATTTTCAAGACGGGTACGCTAAAAC
>DUGE01000115.1 GCA_013331595.1 Microcaldota archaeon
ACAATGCGGGCCACATTCTCGGCTCCGCCCAAGTGCACTTGCCCATAGGCGAGGGATTGCACAATCTCGTTTACAGCGCCGACATCAAGTTCGGCCGCACTAATTTGTTCGACCCGGCAGACACGCGCTTTCCCCGCGCCGAGACGCTCATTCTCGAAAGCACTTACGGAGGCAGGGACAACCTGCTGCCGCGCATGGAAGACGGCGAAGCCAGGCTCGTGCAAGTGATTAGGGAAACAATCGCAAAGCGCGGAAAGGTCTTGATTCCCGTTTTCGCGGTGGGAAGGGCGCAGGAAATAATGCTTGTGTTGGAAAGCCGCATGCAGCCCGACGAGTGCGTAGTGTATTTCGACGGCATGAGCAAGGAAGCTTCTGCGATACATACTGTTTATCCGGAGTATTTGAAGAAGAACATCCAGAGGCGCATTTTGCAGAACAACTCGCCGTTCGACTCTCCAATGTTCAGGCACGTGATTTCAAAGGAGCGGCAGAGCATTGTTGAGGATGAAGAGCCTTGCGTTGTGCTTGCCCCGAGCGGAATGCTTACTGGCGGGACTTCCCTGGAATTCCTGAAAATGATGGCGCGTGACGAGCGCAACTCGCTCTTGTTCGTCGGCTACCAGAGCGCCCTGTCGCTCGGAAGGAAAATCCAGAACGGAATCCGCGAGCTTCCAGTGCCAAGCTCTTCTGGAAAAACCGATACCATGCACTTGAATTTGCAGGTGCACACTGTCGACGGCTTTTCTGGGCATAGCGACCGCGCCCAGCTTTTGGCCTACGCCCGTGCAATCCGCCCCAAGCCCCTCAGGATTTTCACCAACCACGGCGACGAAGCGCGCACCGAGGATTTGGCGCGGACGCTCAACCGCATGCTTCACGTTGAGACCCGCGCTCCCATGAACTTGGACACCATTCGCCTGCGCTGATTTTTAAGCAGGGCGGCATATCCTATTTTTAAGTGTGGGGATCTTCCCGTGAAAAAATTCATCCTGTTTTTGCTTTTGCTGTTGAGCTTCGGCCCTGTTTTGGTTTCGGCAAAATCTTTCTACTTCGACCACGTGCAATTGGACTATGCAGTGCATGACGATGGCAGCGTTTCAGTGAGCGAAACGCTTGGCTTTGTTTTCGACGGGTCGTTTTCCTATGCGTACCGCTATTGGGATTTGGCCAAGGGCGAGGAAATTTCAGGCTTGCGCGTTTTCGAGCTGAAAAACGGCGTGCTTTCGCCAATGTCTTTTTCCTTGACCGAAGAAGGGCGGCGGGTGGACTGGAAGTATTCTGCTCGCGATGAGCGGAAAACTTTTGTTTTGCAGTACGAGCTGAAGAATGCGGTTGTTTCCTATGGCGATGCGCTCGAGTTTTACTGGAAAGCCTGGCCCCAAGATTGGGACGCGTCCGTTTCCACTTTAGATGCAAGGGTTAGTTTCCCGCGGCCGCTTTACTCCGGCTCAAGAGTGTGGCTTCACCCTGATTTGGACGCTTCCTACAACCTTTCCGGAAGCCAATTGGTTTTCTCAGCAGCGGACATTCCTCCAAGCACTTTCCTTGAATTCAGGGCGCTGTTCAACAAGGAGACCCTGGCAAACCCTGTTTTTGCAAGGGTTGTTTCGGGAAAAGGTTTTGATGCGGTGATTGCCGAGGAAAAAGGCTTTGAAGAGAGCGAGCGCACCGTGGGCTTCCTGTGGATGCTCTTTCCGTTCGCTGTCCTTGCAATCCTCTCCTTCGCTTTTTACCATCTTTACAACAAGTTCGGCCGCGAGCCGAGGGAATTCAACGTGAGGCCGATGCGCGATTTTGCTTTCGACGACAAGCCTTGGGTGGTTGAGTTCATAACCTCCAACAAAATCACGACCGCCAGCATGACCGCCACTTTCCTTGATTTGGCGAGGCGCAAGCACGTTGAAATAACGCGCCTGCCGAAAACAGGGCTGATTTTCAAGAAAGAGGATTATCTGCTCAAGCGCACCAAGGGACGGGATGAGTTGCTTGAAGCAGAGGAGTTCCTGCTCAAGCAGGTTTTCAAGAAATCCGAGCGCAGGGGTTTTCTCGGCTTGTTCGGAAGCGTTGTTCCGGTTGATGAAATAAAACTCTCTGAAATCCCGGCTGCGCACGATAGGGATTCCTCCTCGTTTGCCAGCCGTTGGATAAAGATGGTTGAGAATGATTTGCCTGAAACGCGCTCGGCCTTGGGTTTGCTGCGCCCTTCAAAGCAGGCGGTGTTTCTCGACTTGACGGGCAAGCGGCTTTTCCTGTTTTTCCTGATATTTGTGGGCTTGGCTTGCTTTATTGCAAATTTCATTGCCCCCAAGAATTATTCCGTCCCAATGGGCCTGTTTTTGGCAGTTTTTTTTGGCGGTTTCCTTTTGCTCATTGCAGGCGCGCTTTTGAAGAAAACTTCTGTGTTCGGTTTTGCGATAGCGTTTATCGTCACCGGGTTTTTTATCGGAATGACCGCCCTGCGGGTAAATACGTTTGCCGTTCTGGCTGGAGTCTTTGTCCTGCTGTTCTTTGCGATTGACTCGCATTTCAAGTACGCCCTCTCGCGATTCACGGAGAAGGGCTTGGAGCGCTACGAAGCCTGGGCGGGCTTGAAAGTGTTCCTCGACCGCGTTGACAACTTCAAAGGCAAGATTCCAACGGACATTATCCTGTGGGAAAAATACCTGGTTTACGCCGCGGTTTTCGGCAATGCCGAGGCCGTTGCAAAGGCAATGAAAAACCTCAACGTGGTCGCTCCAAACAACTCGGGCTTCGTGGCAGTGGCCTCCTTCCATGGCTTTGCCTCCTCGTTTTCATCGAGCTTTTCTTCAGCCTCTTCAGCATCGTCTTCCGGCGGCTCGTCCGGAGGTGGCGGCGGGGGAGGAGGCGGTGGCGGCGGAGGTGCGGGCTAAATGCGGCTTTTGCTTACCGGAACTCCGGGCTGCGGGAAAACCACGCTTGCGAAAAAAATCGCGAAAAAGCTCAAGGCGAAGCTCGTTGACGTCACTGCGTTAGTTGAATCGCACGGCATTTATTCCGTCAACTCGCGAAAGGAAAAGGTGGTTGACCTTCGCAAGCTCCAAAAAATCCTGAAGCCAATTGTTGCAAAGGAGAAAAACGTTGTTGTCGAGTCGCACTTGCTGTGCGAAATCCCCTTGGAGTGCGATAGGATTGTCGTGTTGCGCTGCGAGCCGCTCGCTTTGAAAAAAAGGCTTGAAAAGCGCGGCTATCCTGCGTGGAAAGTGAAGGAAAACGTGATGGCCGAAATGCTTGATTACTGCTCGATTAAAGCTTCAGAGAATTACGAGGAAGGCAAGATTGTTGAAATTGATT
>DUGE01000091.1 GCA_013331595.1 Microcaldota archaeon
TTAATCTTGTCTCCGGTCAATCTCTCCGTCAATAACTTGGAATCTACACCAAAGACCGAATGGACCAAAGTCTCTACTAAACTCTTGCCATTAGGGTCGGAAACGCCTTTAAGCTTTTCAGCCACGCAATCCCCATTGCACGTCTTCCCTCATGGCATTCTCAAGCTTCTCAAGCCGCAATCGTTCCATAAGCCTTCGCAAGGCGTCCCTCATCATCTCACTGCGGTTTGCATACCACCCTTCCACGATGTAAGAATCCATTTCGTCTTCCAATTTTTTCGTAATCTTGGCTGGAATAGTTTCCATCAAATCACCAAAAGTATCACTATAGTAATACTATTTAAGACTTCCTTTTTGGGTGACTAGCACAACCCAATGCCGCTATAGCATCAAACCGTAAATTCCTCTACCTTTTGCATTCTATCGACAGTTGCCTTGTCCAAATTGTATATCTCGTCGTAAAACGCTTGCTTGTAAGTTCCAGGGCCTTTAGACTCTCGGGCAGCAAGCTCCCCGGCGATTTCAAAATAGCTGAGACCTGCGGCTGCAGCTTTGGCGTAGTCTTTCTCAACTGCGCAAAACGAGCCTATCACGGAGGCAGACATGCAGCCAGTGCCAACAATGCTCCCCATTTTCTCGTGGCCGTTCTTGACGACAAACCCTTTTCCATCCGGCCTTGCGACAAAATCTTCCTTGCCGGTCATTGCAGCAACGCAATCCTTTTCCCTTGCAAGCTTCATCGTAATTTCTTGCAGGCTGCCTTCGACTTTGCCAGCTTCAACGCCGCGCACTTCGGCCTTCGCGCCTGAGAGCGTTCCGATTTCCCCGCGGTTGCCCTTGACTACTGAAATGCTGATTTCCTCCAATAGTTCCAAAGCGCTTTTTGTCCTTAGCGAAGTTGCGCCAACGCCAACTGCATCAAGAACAATGGGAATGCCTTTCTTGTTTGCTGCCTTGCCTGCAATTTTCATGGTTTCAATGAGTTCTGGCGTTAGGGTTCCTATGTTCAAAACCAACGCGGAAGAAATGCCGACCATTTCTTCCACTTCCTCTGGCGCGTGGGCCATGACGGGCAAAGCGCCGATTGCCCTTGTAATGTTGGCGCAGTCGTAAATCGTAACCCAATTCGTCATGTGATGCACGAGGGGTTTTGTTTCCCGAATTTTTTCCGCCATTGAAAAAACGTCTACCTCAGTTTTCATGAACTTCACCTCGTTCCATTTTCTTAATTTTTATTGCAGCGCAAGGACCAGTGCGTATCCGAACGTCAGTGCAAAGTACAATAACAAAATTCCCGAAGCGAGAGAAACGTATTTGTAGTGCTTGCTGGCGATAAAATTCCGCCCGTAATGCGTCAGCAATATCAGCGTTCCGACAAACAGGAATGCGCCGGCCAAAATCCCAAGACTGACCATCAGGTTGTCTGTTAGTGACGCGCCTTTTGATGCGGAATTCGCACCAAGGATCGAAGTCCAAATCAGCAAGACTGCCGGGTTGGTAATCGTAAGGGCAATTCCGTCAAAAAAATTTCTTTTGCTAATGCTTTTGCTTGAAAGGTCCACTTCCTTGGATTTCAAGAAATCGGTTAAGGCTGAATAAGCCAAGTAAAAAAGAACCAGAACGCCGGCTGCAAGAAGGATGAGGTTGAACAACCTTATTTGAAGCAAAAAAGACAATCCAAAGGTTGCAAGCAAGAGGTAAATTATCAATGCAACGTTAACGCCTGCGTAGAAGAGGAGAGACGATTTCCATCCCTCTTTAACTCCCCTTCTTATTACCTCAACATTTGTCGGTCCCAATGGTGCGGCTATTGCAACGCCGAGAAAAATTCCCTGCAGTATTGGTTCAAACATGACGACGCCAACTTCAGTTGCTTTTGAAATGCTCGTATCCTTTCGACTGGATTTTCTTGAGCTTTCCCTTTCTCTTTAAGAATACTCCTTTCCCTTTTTCAACCCTTCCGATAATAATTCCGTGTTCGGCATTCGGCGTAGTGAAAACGATTTGGTAATCCTCTCCGTAATTCAACGCGATTTTTTCTTCATTCAAACCATTCCGCTTGCAAAATTTCTCAAGCATCGGACTCCGCGGAATCTTTTCCCATTCGACCACGATTTTCTTTCCGCTCAAACGCGCGATTTCATTTAATTCAAACGCAAGGCCGTCCGAAACGTCGATGCCTGCATGGGCCTGGGGCCAAATCTTCTTGCATAGTGCCGCGTTGATTTTCGGGTCGTCCTGCGCTTGGAAGAACTCGCGTTTTTCCGCTGCAGTTGCCTTGAAGCCTTTTTTCCTGATTAAATAGCCTGCAGCTGCGCTGCCGATGTTTCCAGTCAAAACCAGGCAATCGCCTTCTTCTGCCGAACTGCGCTTCAGTATGCTTCCTTTTGCCTCCCCCAACATTGCTACGCTATACGCGAATTCGCTTGCCTTGTTCGTGTCACCGCCGATGAGAAATGCATCATACTGGGAAAGCTGCGTGTCCATTGCCGCATACATTTTTTCAAGCCACTCCATTTTGGTGCTTTCAGGAAAACCCATGGAAACCAAAGCGTACTTGGGTATGGCTCCTTTGCTCAAAAGATCAGTTGCGTTGCTCGTAATTATCTTGCGGCCGATTTTTGCCGGGTCGGCGTTTGTAAAATGGGTGCCCATAGATCCCATGTCTGTTGTTGCAACCATTTTGCCGGAAAAGCGGAAGCTTGCCGCGTCATCGTCAAAGTCGGAAATCATGCCCAGGCTCCGCCTGAGCCTTGACGTGAGAAGCTTGATTATTTTCCGCTCGCCGAGTTTCCGCAATCCCATCTATAACCAGCATGAATAGTTAGCGGCAAAAGTTTTTAACGCCATTGAACTTCGTTCGATGGCGAAGAATTGCGTCGTGTCCCGCGTGGCCTTAGAGCCATTCCTGTTGCCTGAAGTAATAGAAAGACAGTATTGTGAACAAAATAATTATCCCCATTATTTCAAAGAACCCACCGCCTTCTTGGGCCAGCGGGAGGTTGATGACGTTCATTCCGTAAATGCTTGCAATGAGCGTTGGCACCATTAGGATGACTGTGATTGCAGTAAGCCTTTTCACGACAAAGTTGAGGTTGTTGGAGACTACGGTCAAATAGCCTTCCATTGCGCTTGTGATCAATTCGCGCAGGGTGTCAGTTGCGTCGGTTATCCTTATCAAATGGTCGTAAACGTCACGGAAGTAAAGGGCATTCTTTGAGTTGATGTAAGCGTAGTCCCTTCGCGAGAGGATGTTGAGAATGTCGCGCGTGGGCCATACGATGCGGCGGATTTCAACCACCTTCCTGCGGAGCCTGAATAGTTTGCTGATGATTTTCGGGCTGCTTTTGCTTGCGAAAATCTCTTCCTCCAAATCCTCGACTTCCTCGTCGAGCTTATCGAGCACGGGGAAGAAATCGTCGACAATCGCATCCATTACCGAATAGGCGAGGAAGTCGTGCCCGCGGGTGAGGATGTTGGGCTTTTCCTTCAGGCCGTTCATGACGCGCTCGAGGCTGGGGGCGAGGCTTGAAGCATAAGTGACTATGAACGTCTTGCCGAGAAATATGGACATTTGGGCGGTCTTGCCGCTTTCCATTGTTTCAAGGGTCCTTATCACGATGTAGCCATAATCTTCATAGTCGTCGATTTTCGGCCGCTGGAGCCCCTTGATAGTGTCTTCAACGCTCAGCGGGTGGAATTCCAGGCTTTTCAGGAAGTCGTTTTCCTTTTCAGTGGGCTTCTCGAAATTAATCCACACGTTGTGCTTCCTGTCGTGGATGAACTTCTTGGCTTCAGCCGGCCTTATTTCCCGCACTTTCCTGCCGAACGCTGCGAATGCCCGAATCATAACGACATTACGCAGCGCGCTTAAAAAAGCCTTTCAGGCAATGACTATTTGTTGAGCGCATCGGTGCGCCTAACTATGTCTTCCAGGGCTCCTTTTATGTCTTCCCTCTGAATTTTGCTTTTCAAAAATTCATAGAATCCTTTTCTGAAGTCCCGATGGCAATTTCGAACGTAGTCTGCTAACCTTACTGCAGTTTCTCCTGCATACAGGGGCGTTCCACTTTTAATTCTCTCAACTTCTTTTGATAAAGTGAAACCCCCAACCGCAAATTCCGGGAGTTTAATTCCAAAGTCGTGAATGAGCGGGAAATACCCGTAACGCCCTCCTGGGAAAAGTGCAAGCAAATCGCGTTTAGGGGTAATATCTGCGTTGACAATTTGTGCTATGCCATTTGCAATCACGTTTATTCCTTTTCCAGCCTCTAGTAATCGCCAAATTTGTTGTGGTTTAATGGCGCAATGTTCTCTAACAAATAACGGCATCACTTGATGGAATCTTCCCTTTTCGTCTTGCACGAAATCCATTTTTACGGCCGGCAGTCCTCTTTTCCTTAATTCTCCAGCGAAAAATCTCGCCTCTTCCATGTCCTTTTCTGTAAGTCGTGCATCATAGACTTTCACTGCAACTCTTCTCCTTCTTTTATCGCCTTTAAAAAGCAGCGAGCCCCTATAAACTCCCGAGTTTTCTAAAAAGCGGGTTTCAACCCCGTCTCCGAGCTTTTTGTCCCTGTAAATCCGCAAGCTACCGGGAACCACGTCTACAGCGGTTTTCAATGGCTCTTTCATGGTAAACTCTAGGCTGGAGGTAATTAAAAAATTATGGCAAACCAAGAAAGTTAAATTCTCTTGGTTTGCGACTAACGAAACTGAAAGAAACCCAAATTATTTTTCAGTTTCGCTATAGCGTAAAAACTCAGCCGAAGATGCTGCCGAAGCCTTCAGTTGCGGAACTCTCCTCTTTTTCAATTGCCTCGGCGACTTTCGCGGTTTCCTCGGGCTTTGCCTCGGCAAAAGATGGGATTGGCTTTAGCCTTTCAGCAACCTTCTTCGCCATGTCTTCCTCTGCCTTGATGAAAACGACGTATTTTCCTGCCGCAAGGCCAACCGAGGCGCTTTCCTTCAGCACGAAGCCAAGGCGGGCGATAGAATCCTCGGCGTAGGGGTCTGCCTCAAGTATTTTCTTCAACGCCTGCAGGTCTTTAGAGTCGAATAAGTATGCGTAGTTTTTCAACAAATCACCTTTCAATAAGCTTCATCATGATGTGTAAATCTTTTCAACAAGACTGTTTTTGTCTCTTCCGAGATTTCATATGTTAAAACAAATACGGATAGGACGTGGACACGCCACTTGCCCTCTAAAGGTGAGTGCAAGGGTTTTCCCTGCCTCGGGTTGGCAAGAATCTTGGCGATTTGCCTTTCGAGTGCCCTTTTCAGTTCGGAATTTTTCCTTGTCCTTTTTTCTATATCTTCCTTGCACGAGCCTGCATAGTCTAAATTGTAAGTCAATATGATTACTTGAATAAGTCGCTTATTTTCTTTGCCCTATGGATTTTTTCTTTTCCTGATTTAATTCTTTCGTCTTGCTCCAACAGCTCTTTTACAAATTCGGGCTTGAATTCGGGCTCCAAAATTTTATCTTCGTATTCTCCCATGGCGAACTCGATTGCTTGGCTCTTGTCTTTCAAACCGTGTTTTGCTTTCACTACGTTTATTATCCTGTTAGCATGGTCTGAAATGCTGATCAATGCCTGAACCATTCTTTCCACCGTATTAATGCGGACTAAGCCGGTATTAATACTTTCCCTTTCCTTTGGGTGCAGTTTTTTTTATTAAGGCGTTTAGAAATTTGAGCAAAGGGGTTCTCCAGTCTTTTTCCAACTGGCTTTTAATCAGTTCCACGAATTGTTTTTCAGCTTTGGATAACTTTTTCCGTTCGAGTCTTTTGCAGGCTTCAAGTATTTTTAAATCGCGGTCTGATGTCAAAACATATTTTCGCCGTTCTTGTGCCGTCATTCCCAGCTTCCTTTCCGAGTCAGTTTCCATCATGTTTCTCCTCTTTTGCAAACTAGCCGATTATCTTGAGCAAATCGCCGAACGAGGCAAGGGTGAAGTCGGCCGCTGCCCTTGGCTTTTCCGCCCCGCCATAGCCGTACTTTGCCCAGGCTGTTTTCATGCCGGATTTCGAGGCGCCGTCAATGTCGCGGGAAGGTGAATCGCCGACGAACATGACTTCCGAGGGCTTGAGCTTGAGTTTTGCAATTGCCGCGGCAAAAGGCATTCGGGACGGCTTTCTTTGCTTGGTGTCTTCAAAGCACACGACCGGGTCGAAAAAATCCTCTATTCCCAACGCAACGAGGCGCGTGTAGGCCTGGAGTTTCGGCGCGTCTGTTACGATGCCTAGCCTCAAGCCTTTTGCCCTGAGGGCTGAAAGGGTTTCCTTCACGTCCTTGTATGAAGCAAGGTGGTTTTCCTTTTCCTTGCGGTATGCGAGAATGCCATGCGCGAGAATTTTGTAATCCACCCGGCCGAGAGTGCGGTGCAAGAGCTTTTGGAACACTTTCTGGTCTTCCCAGCCGTACTTGTCGTAAATGCCGAAAAGCCTCTTGAACGCCTCGTCCTCGGACATTTCAAGCCCTGCCTTGCGCATTGCGCGTATGGCGGCAAGGACGCTGTTGCGCTTCATCTTGACGAAGTCGATGAGCGTGTTGTCCAAGTCGAGGAGTATCGCTTTGACCATAAATAGTATATTGGAAACGCCGGGTTTTAATCTCTTTTAGCCGGCGGGGGTTTTGCTTCCGTTGTCGCTGTCGTTAACGCATTTCCGCGGGTCGGTGATGCAATCCGAAGCGCTGACCCCGTCCTGCTGACCGTCCGGGGCTTGTGCAACGAACAAACCAGTTTGGGGGGCGTTGTCGATTGAGTTTTCGAGTTTTCCGGTTATGCTGATGAATGCATAAGCTAACAGCAGAATCGCGATGGCTATTACGCCCACTGAAATCAAATGCAATCCTTTCATTCAATACCCCATTTTTGCAATATTTGTTTCTGCAAGTTAGTAGTAAAATCATGTATTTTTTGCTTTAAAAACTTGTGCTTTTCGGCGTTTGCCGTTCTTTGAGCGGGTGTTTGTTCGGGCTTGTTTCCAGCCGAATATTCTTTCCATCCCGCTCTTGAGGAACCGTTCGCGCCTTTGGAAGTAGGCGGAGCCCAAAACCATTGCCGAATACAGGACTATGGTTATGCCGANNGTCATGCCGACGTAGTAAAATGCGTCGAGCCAGCTCCATCCTTCGACGTAATGCCCAATTAAAGTGCCTATAGTGAGAGTTGTTGCAAACGCGCTTGCCGCATTAAGCAAATCCCATTTGATGTTTTTCTTTTCAACCATGTTTCCGACCTTTTTCTGCTGATAGGGCGGCGCCTATTGCAGTGCAATATTCCGCATCCTTCGGAACTTTCATTTCGCAATTGAAAATTTTCATCACGAGCTTCAGCCTTTCCCGAATTGTTTTGTTTTTCGCAACAACCCTTCCCGTAAAGAGGATGCGCTTGCAACCGCAACTTTTTGCCGCGAAAACAGACATGATGCCTATTGATTCTGAAACAAGGCGCAGAAGGCTGGTTGCGATTTCGCCTTTTTTCGGCTTCTTCCTTGCAACCTTGCCGAAGTTGCTCGCGGTTGCATCAGAAGGGATGCTTCCGATTCTTTTCCCTACAACTTCAAAAACGGAAAGGTCTGCAGTTGATGATTTTGAAGCAATTGATTCCAGAGTTTCCGGTCTGGAGCTTAATAATAATTTCGCGAGCCCTTCCAATGTTCCTCCTCCGATTCCGGTTCCTCCGAGATGGGAATGCTTTTTTCCATTAACGAAAACAAAGGGCGTTCCTGTTCCAACGTTCACGACGAGCATCCTGTCCCATTTGCAGAGAAATCGCGCTCCCCTCGCAATCGCATCAATCTCGTTAATTCTTTTCGCTCCGTATTTTCTTTCCAAAGAAGTTACGCGCGCATCAGATTTTGAAACAACAATTATTTTTTCCGTCTCAAGCAGTTT
>DUGE01000008.1 GCA_013331595.1 Microcaldota archaeon
ATTCCAGTTATGGAGGGAAAGGCAATCCTCCTCAAGGAATTGGCGGGCATCGATTCGTTTCCCATTTGCATCAAGAGCCAAAAGGCGGAAGACATCATCAGCGTGACGAAAAACATTGCGCCTGTCTTCGGGGGCATTAACCTCGAGGACATTTCAGCGCCCAAGTGCTTCCAGGTTGAGGAAGAATTGCGCGGAATAGGAATTCCGGTCATGCACGACGACCAGCATGGCACTGCCATAGTCGTGCTTGCCGGGTTGTTGAATGCCTGCAAGGCAACCGGAAAGGAGTTCGGAGATTTACAGGTGGTCATTTCAGGCGCTGGGGCTGCAGGCATTGCAGTTGCAAAAATGCTTTTGGGCCTCGGTGAAGGCAAGACTTCAAGCAACAGGGAAAAAGTGAAGGAGGTCATTCTTGTTGACAGCAAGGGAATCGTAGTGCAAGGCCGCAGCGACTTGAACGAAACCAAGGCCGAAATGGCGCTTTACACCAACAAGGAAGGGAAAAAAGGCGGCATTGCGGACGCCCTTGAAAAGGCGGATGTTTTCATTGGCTTGAGCACGGGCGGCATTGTTTCAAGGCAAATGGTTGAACGGATGAATAGCGATGCGGTTGTTTTCGCGCTTGCTAATCCAACGCCCGAAATAATGCCTGAAGAAGCAAAGGCAGGAGGGGCGCGCGTTATTGCCACTGGAAGGAGCGATTATCCAAACCAGGTTAACAACGCGCTTTCTTTTCCCGGAGTATTCAGGGGCGCGCTTGACTCGAGGGCAAAGAAGATGAACGGGGAAATGTACCTTGCCGCCGCACACGCGTTGGCGTCGTGCGTTGCAAAGCCGACCGAAAGCGAGATAGTCCCCACCGCATTCGACAGGAATATTGTGCCGCGCATTGCACAGGCGGTTGCAAAGGCAGCAAGAGAATCCGGCGTTGCATAAAATCCTGCCGACAGAACCTGCAGGCCACTATTCCACTTCGGGAAGGTAGCTGCGCATGAAGGCGCCTAACCCTACGATTCCATACCCTAGCACGTAAGTCAAGTCAATGGGATTGCCGCTCGCATAGGCGTTGCCCGAACGCAGGTATGCGAACAACACGTCGTAAATCACTATAAGCGCGAAGCCCATTGCCATGATGACCCAAGAACGGGCGAAAGCCTGGGCGTTAAAGCGCAGTTCTTCAGCAGAGAAGAACAGGGCAATTAGTATGCAGGAGAAGAAAAGCATGAAATCTCCCATGGCATAAACCAGGTTGAGGGTTTTCGTAATGTTTGAGGCGTCGATTGAAAACACGTTGGGCGCGCCGAAGCTCAAGCCGCCAATGACCAACAAGGATGCAATGAACCAGGCGAAATTCAATTCAGTAAGCCGGTCTTTAGGCACAACATAGTTGGTTTTAAGCATTAGGCCCGCAATCAGGAATGGATAGCCAAGCAGCCAAAACGCGTCCGCTATTGAAGGATAGGGCAGTTGCGCACCCAAAAAAACCTCTTGCGCCACCCGCAGGAACTCGCCGAAAACCCAGAGGCCCATGCCTAGCAAAAGCAACACCCAAACGCGCTTTTCTTTCGAAACAGCGTCAAGCGGAGAATAAACACGGTTGAAAGCAACTAAGGTGAAAACGCCGAATAAAACGGGAAGGGAAGCAGCGCCGGCAACAAGCATCTTTTCAGGAAGAAAACCAGGGCCGAGCAAATAGAAAACGATCGCAGATGTTACGAGGCCCATGAAAACGAGTTTTTCCTTGCGCAACAAAAACACCATTCAGACGCGCCCAAGCGGAAGGCTCAGCGCGTTATTTGGAACGACTTGACGGCCTCAAAATGCTCTTTCGGCCTGCCTTTCTCGAAGTGCCCGCGGATTGGCGCAACCTGCGCCTCAAGCGATGCTGCAACGGCATTCTTCAAATCCGCTGGATGCAAGTCTCCCTTCGAGAAAGCGCCTTGCAACGCTTCGAACGACTCAAACTCAACGGTGCCCCCGAACTTCGCCGGACGCTCGACCTTGAATGCGCCAGCAAGGGAGAAAAGGAATTTCGCGTATTCAAGCACTGGATTCCCCTCGACGGTTTTCTCGGGGCAGAAGGCCTTGGAAACTTTCCTCTTGATTTCCTCCGCCGAATCGTGGATGAAAATGGCCGTGTCCGGCTGGGATTTGCTCATCTTTATTTCCTCGCCCGACAGCGAAGGGAGCAAAGAATGATGCAGGGCAATGGGAGGCTTCCAGCCCATTTTCGGGAAAACCTCGCGCGCGAGCATATGCACCTTGCGCTGGTCCATGCCCGCGTGCGCAATGTCCGCGCCCAGGAATTTAATGTCAACGCCCTGCATTGACGGGTAAATGTATTTCGCAACGTCCAGGGACTCGTGCTCGCTGCGGCCGAGGATTTGCATTGTGCGCGTCGCCCTTGCTATGGTAACGTTGAGCGAGAACTTCACCACGTTCCGCCAGTAATCGTCATTGTTGTGGTACAACTCAGTGCCCTTGCGGATTTTCGCCTTGGGACAGTAGAAGTTGAAAGCCTGTTCGAAATACCTGCTTGCAGACTCGAGCTTCGCCCAATCGCCGCCTAGCTTGCCATTAGCAAAAGCATGCCAGTCCGCGAGAAAAACCTGCGTTTGCACTCCGGCTTTCGCAAGGTTGTTTATCACGCTTCCCGTAACCAAAAGCGAGCCTAGGTGCAAAAGACCGGAGGTTTCAAAGCCAATGTAGTGCGTTGGCTTGGAGTTGGTTTCAAACAAGCCGCGAAGCTCGTCCTGCGTCACGGCCTCGACAACAGGAGTCTTCAAAGCCAGTGTGAGCTTGGTTTCAACGTCCATTTTAAACCACTATTTCAAGCGATTAAACTATCGTTTAATTACTCCAATGGCAATAATAAAAACCATGCCTGAAACCAAACTCGCCATAACCAGAAACGCCTTGGAAAGCGCCTTGCAAGGCGCGAGGGAAACCCACCCGCACGAGTTCATCTGCCTGCTGCGCGGCGATAAAGTTAAAGGGAAAAGCAAAGANNACGCCGTTCTCAATCTACGACAGGACTTCCTCTTCATACTCGCCTTGGTTCATTCCCGCCAACTCGTCGGAAATAGCCTCGTTCCATTCGCACCCTTCGCCCAACACGGCATATCCGTCAGGCCAGGACTTGCGGCACTTCTCCCAATCACAGAAGTTCCACTTTATCGCCTGCTATCCCTACCGCGCCCAGGACGCGAATGCCTTTGATTCAACGGGAAAAAGGATAGAATTCGAGATAGTGGAATAAATTTGGACTAGAAGTCAGGGTTTGCGTCAAAAAATTCTTTTGGAGAAACAATTTTGAAATCAAACTTACCCCTAAGAACTAAAAAATCAGTGTCGCCACTGATCAAAAAATCAGGCTTTGACTGCAATGCGGCTGCAAGAATAGGCGCATCTTTCTCGTCCCGAATCATTTTTTTCGCATCAGCAACCCCGTCCGAGTATTGATCAAGGCGCATAATTTCTGCGCCTTCAACCAAAGCTCCAAGCAACGAGTCACTCACATTAGATTCGCCTGCAAACTTTCTTTTTGCTATTTCCAAGCATTCAATCAATACACTTTCGGGTAAAATCAGAATTGCCGTCCCTCCGGTAATTAATCCAAGCAATTTTCGTTCTCTTCCCGGAAAGAAAAGGCCGGAAACTATTACATTAGTATCTAGCAAAAGCCGTCTACGCATTCAACATAAATAATCTCTTTCACTTAAAATACTTTGCCAATGTTTTTTTCTTTTCCAGCTCAACTTCTTCCCTAAGTTTTTTGCGGGTCAAACCCAATTCCTTCGCCCTTGCTGAAAAAACGTCAAAAAATGAATCCAATTCCTTTGCCGAAATCAGGAAAATCCCCTGCGGGGTTTTAAAAAAAGCCACTTCAGAGCCTTCCACTATTCCCTCGGCCTCCCTCAATTTCTGAGGCAGGGTAATTTGGCCTCGGGAAGTTACCTTAGAAACGCCAGCATACATAAAAACACCTAATAAGAATAGTAAGAATAGTATTATTTAAACATTTTGCTTAACTCAAACTTTTCTCGTAGAGCAAGACGGTTTTCCCGTCCAACTGCTTTTCCAAAACGCCTTTGCTTGCAAAACCGCGCTTTTCGTAGAGAGTGCGCGCCAGGGCGTTGTCTTCGGCCACGAACAAAAAGAGCTTAGGGCATTTCTTTTCCAAGGCAAAATTCATCGCGTGCTCCAAAAGCTTTTTCCCAATGCCCTTGCCTTGCAGTTCCTTCAAAACCGCAAGGCCCAAAAGCTTCGCATTACCGTCCTGCTGGATTTCAACGTCCGCAAAGCCAACAGTTGAACCGTTCTCCAAAGCCACGAAATAGTGTATGCTTTTCGACTGCAGGCGGTCTTGGATGGTCTTGAAAGTAAAGCCAGTGTAAGGGAAAAAATGACGCGTCATTGTGGTTATCGAGTAAAGGTGTTTTTCATCTGCGGGCACTATTTGAATTTCAGCCAGGGGTTCCAACAACTTCACCTTCGATTGAGCTATAGCGAAAAAGCTAAGTAATGGAACTTTATTGCTTTTTCGCTAGTCGCAGAAAATGAGTAAAAAGTTCCAAAACTTTCATTTTCTGCTATAACAACATCAGTCTAGCTTTCTTTTAAAACGTAACCGCTCGCCTTCCCCCAGTCTTCCTCGAAAACCTCTTCGAACTCGCTTGCAACGCTCTCGCTTTCAACCAAAACCGTACTTTCCCGGTTTGAAGCCATGGCCTGCCTGCTCCAGTTGGTGCTGCCAACCAAAACTTTCTTCGAGTCAATCACAGCGGTCTTCGAGTGGGTGTTCGTATAATCTTTTGTTGCCCATTTGACGGTAACGCCATTCTCCGCCAAAAACCGCGCGGTGGGATAATTAGAATCAACCCTCGGCTCGAGAATAACCCTGACGTGCACACCGCGCTTTACCGCGCGGACTAAAGCATCTTTCATTGCGGCATTGGAAAATTGGTATAGCATAACGTCAAGCGTTTCACGGGCAGAATCGACAATTGAAACAAACTCGTCCTGCGATTGGGGAGAGAAAATGGGGGTTATGCTTTCAGCGCAAAAAACATGGGCTGTTTCGCCAGCATTGAAGAGATTGGAGGCACTGGAACCAGTGGAGGAAAAAACGTATGCCCCGCCTAGGGCTGAAGCAAAGCCTAAAGAAAAAGCAAGGGCAAGAAAAAGCCTTGAATCACTATCCAACAATAGCATTTGCACAAGCACATTTTTAACTGAAACGGTGGCAAAGCAATTGCATTAAATCAGTTGCCTACAAAATAATTTCCGTTTCCACGCGCGGCTGTGGTCTAGTGGCATGATACGACCTTCCCACGACATCCCTTTTCTTTGGGAAAGAAAAGGTCTGTCAACCCCAAAAGAAA
>DUGE01000103.1:0-984 GCA_013331595.1 Microcaldota archaeon
TGGTCTTCGCCCCTATCCCGCTAAAAAGGAATGTTTATAGTTTTTGCAGTGGTTATACCCAAAGGCAAAGTTTCCGGCTTTTAAAACAAAAACGTGGTTTCATGAGTTTTTTTGATTCTCTTTTCGGCAAGAAGGAAGTTGTAACTCCCTATATGTATGGTTTGGAGTGCTCCTTCCATCCTTTTAGGTTGAGGGCGCACACGAAAGACGCGGTTGACCTGGAAATTCGCCTGAGAAACAATACAGACCAAGAACTTTTGTCCGCCCTCGTGGTCGTCCTCCCCCATGATTTGGGTTTCGAGCAGATTGGTTTGCAGCAGGAGCACGAGTCGCGCTTGGGTTTGATGAAGCCGGGGGAAGAGCGTTTCATCAAGATTCCCGTTTGGAGCAACCAGAAAACCCCGCCAGGCAGCTATAAAGTCAAGATTTTCGCGATTTCACACTACCGCGACTATTCCCACGTCTTGAATGAAGTCAAGCGCACCATGGAACTGCGCGTCGCCTAGGCCGGCGCGGCCAAAAATAGGTTTTTAAATATTCAAGGCTGTAATAACTCCTTGTATTTCGCTTTTTGGGAGAGTGGTTTGGGATGACTGTAAGAGTATCTTCGCTAATGGGAATGGACGTTTACACTGACAACGCTCAAATGGTCGGCAGGGTTTACGACGTCATAATCGACTTGCAGAAAGGCGAAGTTTCCCGTTTGACCCTTGAACCTATTCGTGTTGCTTCGAAGGACGAGGCAAAGCGCGTTTTCCGCGAGNNGGACATGGCGCCCGCAGAACCGCAGAAGCCCTTGCCCTACTCGTACCGCTACCGCCGGACGGGCAGCGGCGCGATAATGAAGTAAAAATTTACTTCCTCCTTTAGGTTTTTTTAGTGAAGTAATAGCGCAAGCTTTGAAAAAACTTTTTCGAAAGAAAAGTAGCGGGGGGTGGATTTTCTCCTCTTCCCTTGCAGGAAGAAGTTTTGAACCACCGGTCT
>DUGE01000103.1:1000-4606 GCA_013331595.1 Microcaldota archaeon
CACTCCTGGCTACCCTTGAGGCAAGAAAATTCTCTAGGAAAAAGAATTGACTTGATACCCCGCTGCTAAAGCCAGGATTACAATATATGAAGCCGGTATTTTAAAGGGGTTTCGAATCTTTACTGCGGCGGGGTTTCGCCCATTTTCATCAAAAGGTTTTCAATGCTTCCCAATTGCTTGCGTGCTTCTTCAAGCTCGCTCGCAGTGTCCGCAGCGTTCATCTTATTGTTGCACTTGGGGCATTTGAACTGCGCTTCAAGNNTCCCTGTTGTATTCAACAATCCCGTGGTTGTGAAGAACGTTAAGCAAAGAGCGGATTTCCGGCATTTTGAATTTAGTCTTATCCTCGATTTTGTCGTCCGTTGCGCCATCGCCAATGCTCTGTGCAACCCGGAATCCCTTCATTCCTGCCACTGTCTTGACAAAAGGAGAAATGCGTCTGAATGCTTCAATACTCGTTGGGCTGGGCTTGGCGTTGATAGTTGAAATTGGGGCCACGGCGTTTTTCCTTTTTAGGGTTGGCTGCATGACGGCTGTCGGGTTTGGGGTCACAGCGTTTTTCTTTTTTGGGGTTGAAGGCATGAAAATTTATCGCTCTAAAACCTTTTATATATTCTTCTTACCGCGTTTGACTATATTCTTGCGTTTTTCCGAGGGAAAAATGCGTATTTTTGCCCCTGCCCTTTCTGCCCAAAGCCCTTTTTCACCCAAAAGTTTCAGTAAAATTATTGCGAGCGCGGCAACTTCAGAGTGCGGCTGGCTTCCAACCGCAATGTTCGCGTCAACCATCTTGTAAACGTCGCTCGGCACTTTCTCTGCGCCTATGACGACCATCACTTCCGCCTTTTTTCGTGCCAGAGAGATTTTCTTTTCCGGCTTTTCACCATACATCGTGCAGTGGATTTTGAATCCCTTGAATTTCTCTAGCGTTTTCTTCCAGTCTTTCTTGTAGGTTATGCTGAATTTCCCGCCCCAGTTTTTCACGACGCCCTTCACGCTTTCAACAACCGAATCGTCCATCTCGCCGCTTAGGATTATGGCTTTCGCTCCAAACGCCCTTGCGACAAGCGCGCAGTGGGTGGTAATGCGCTTGTCCCTCTCCTTCCGATGCCCTAGCCTCAACACCGTTACGTTCATTTTTAACCCCAGAAAACAATTTTATAAGCTACCCTCAACCAAATTAATTCTTGCTTTAGTGGGCCTGTAGCTCAGTTTGGTAGAGCGTTCGGCTCTTAATTTTTTTAATACTGCTCTTTGGTATTAGAAGAAGGACTGACCGAAATGTCCCGCGTTCAAATCGCGGCAGGCCCGCTAGAAGGGGAAACCGAGGTTTCTCCTTTCTAAACCTCTTCCTTTCTCGTTGAAATCTTTCAAGTGGGGTTGCTTTTAAACCCAGCTTTGCACAATAAGTAGTTGAAATCGGCTACTTATTGTTCAAGAAAGACTTTTTGTGCAAAGCTTTTAAACCCGCAACGTTTTTATTGCCCGCCCGTGTTTTTAATATTCGGATTCTGTGAAGGTGGGTTGAACTGGTCTACTCCGCCCGTGCAGTGCGCAGGCCTATTAAGCTTTAAAGACCAGTTCTCTTTCAAAACCTTTTTAGCGCAAGCACCGCTTCTTTTAACATGAAGTTCGCAGCCACGCTTTTGCTTGCACTCACAGTTTTAGTCCCTTTCTATTTCCTCTCAAACGGCACTTTCTACCTGTCGGACAGTTCGTTGAGCGGCCTGGCTTTCGATAAAAACTCGGCCGCCGCCCAATACGTAACCCACTTGCTTTCCCATGTTGGTTTGGCGCACTTGCTGGGAAATATCCTGCCGCTGATAGCTTTCGGGCTGGTTCTGGAGCAAATAGTGGGCTCTCTAAGCGTAATCGCCCTCTTCCTGGCTTCAGGAATAATTTCCTCCGTTGTTTTCGCCGTTCTCAACCCGGCCGTGGTTTTGGTTGGCGCGAGCACCGGCGTTGCAGGACTGATGGCCGCAACCACCCTCGTAAAGCCGAAGAGGGCGCTGGTCTTGCTTTTACTCATCCCAATAGTCCTTCTTTTAGTCCCGCCAGCCGCTTCTTTTTTCAATTCCATCCAGCTTAATTCGCTAGAGTTGCAAAACTCCAGCCTAAGCCAGCAAGTTGCAATCCTTACAATACAAAACAAGACGCAGGAAGCGGCTCGCGCAAACCAAACGCTGCAAAAAGTGCAAATTGTTTTTCAGGAGACCAAGAAGGGAATCGAACGAGAGAAAGTAACGCCAACAGACACGCTGGTCCACATGCTTGGCGCGGTTCTAGGCGCGCTTTTCGTCCTTGCGTTCCACCGCCAGGCAGTGCGAAAGGGTTTGAACGACTTCGAAAGCATGGGCCGCAGCATGCGCGAGCTAGAGGAAAAATTGCTGAAAAAAAGGAAATAAGTGCCTTCAAAAACCATCCCGTGCATTATATTTTCCACGCGGGGTTGGCAGAGCAGCTATGCGTCCGACTGCAGAGAAGGAGAAACCGAGGTTTCTCCTTTCTAAACCTCTTCCTACCAGGGAGAAAACTACGTTTTCTCCCTTGGAAGCCCTCTTTCCTTTGAGGGTTAAGAGA
Organism: Microcaldota archaeon; assembly: GCA_013331595.1. The sequence goes on from DUGE01000103.1 coordinate 3,581, forward strand.
AATCGTTTTCTTTTGGGGGTGACGGCCTTTTCTTTCGCGAAAGAAAAGGGGTGTCGCAGCCATCGGAATAGGGGGATGCAACTTCCCCACCCCGCTCTCAAAACCTCCGGTGGATAACTGCCTTCTCTTTGGTTTCGGCATCGTAAAACGCGATTTTTCCGTCCAGCTGAAGCTCTCTCCCTTTCAACAGTGCACGCACTTCCCCAGACTGGGTTTTTGCAGCCCATTCGCAAGCCTTAGTGCTTATGCCAACAACGTGGCATGAGACTCGCGGGGTTTTCTTAGCCCACTTTGCGAAATTTCCCGGGTTTGTGATTGTTGAAACCATTGCCTGCGAGCGCAACGCTCCAGCGTAAATCCACGGTTTTCCTGCTTTCTTGCAGTAATCGTCAATCGTTTTTCTTGCCTGCCAGTCGTCAGTGCAATCAACAATCACGCTTGCCTTTCCGAGTGTTGCAGCTGCNNTTTTCTATTCGCACGTCGTCAAAATCAATGAGCAGGAGCCGTGCCTTGCCTTTCAATAGTCTTGCGGTCCTGCTCCCAACGCAGCCTAACCCGACGATTGCGACGGCCTTCATTACTCGATTTTATTTACTTCGTTTATAATGATTGTTTAATGACTTTGCGTACGATAGCGGAAAAAGCTTGGAAAGATGCACCGCAAGGATTAAGCACGTTAGACGGTTTTCGCGTTTTTAAAACTAGAAAAATGCTTTTGGTGCATGAGGCGCCTTATGTTGAGCGTCATTTTGATAATTATCTTCACAAGCTTGTCGCGTTCCCTAGGCCGGAGCACTTGGGGCAGTTTGCTTCCGCAGCAGAGTCGGTTGAAGCGGGCGGTGAGAACAAAAGCAATCCTGGCGCAATAGGCGAATTGCATTTTAGAGTAGCTAATAGCCGGATTTACCTTTCTTTCGTTCAAGCCAATTTTAAAGTGGGTAAAACCGGCCTTCCGCGAAATCTTGCCACCCTCTATGGCGGTTGGAGGGAAAATTCGCTCAGGGGGCTATTTCAATTTGCGCGGGA
>DUGE01000076.1 GCA_013331595.1 Microcaldota archaeon
CATTCGAGCGAAATGAAAGAAAAATTAAACAAAATCATTTTTGGCTGAAAATATGGCTAAATTGAAAAAGTTTATAATAGCGCCAATGAGGCACGGCAACGCGCCAACAGAAGGCACGGTGCGCCCGTCAACGCTTGACGTTGCCAGGGCAAGAAGAATGATACGGCGAATGAAACCTGGAGAAAAAATCGGCATAGAAACATTCAAGAATTTGCTCGAAGGGCGTGAAAGCCCTGAAGACCTTAAAGTAAACCGGCTATACCAACTGGCTAGAGAAGCCAGGCAAAAAGGGCTCGATGTTGTCCCTCTCGATGACGAAATTTTGGCCGACATTCAATTTGTCGCAAAGTACGGAGCCAACCGGCTTCGCGAAAACCAAGAAAAAGATTTAAAGTTAATTTCAGCCGGAATTAGAATTAACAACGTCATAAATGCGATCCGAAGCGCCATTTTCATGCACAAAATGCAAACTCACGAGACTGCGAACAACATCATGGGGCTGGCACACGCAGGGCATTTAGTGGAAGTTCACCCTGCGGCCGTAAGGGTAAAGAGGGATTTTCTGCCCAGGAAAATAAGCATGCGACAAAATCAAACAATGATGAGGCAAAGTTTTGCGCCACAAGATTTCGAAAGGATCCGTCAGATAATTTCAAAGCCTGAACAGGCAATAGGGCTTAGGAGAAGGATAGCTGAAGAAATAATCGGAATGGACTTTGAAAGCCTCGGCACTGAAGAACGTATCCGGAGAATTAAGGAAAGCATTTTTGGAAAACAATTGGGAAAACCCCGCCTAAAGGCAGACCAAAAAATAAACGAAATAGTGTTCGGCCGGAAACACCAAGCCTAGAGCAGTTTAATGATTCGGGCTTTTTGCTTCGAGGGCCTGAACAGTGACCTTGAAGTATTTTTTCTCCATAGAGAGAAAAGAGTTTACTCCAGGAAAATCAAGCCTATTCCCCGGATTTTCTTGAAGTCGTCATCGCCAGTCAATACCTTGGCATTTTCTTTCATCGCAGTTGCTGCAACTATGGCATCCGCCATTCCTGCTTGAAAAGTCTTCTTTATTTCCGCGGCCATTTGAATAGTGCTTAGGTCCAAAGCATCAAGCGTCGATAGTTCAAGCATTGCACCAACTGCATTTTTTGCGGCCATCTCTCCATTCTCCCTCAGAAGCTTGCAGTAAACCTCAAAAACATTTATTTTCGTCGTAATCTTTTCGACAGCTGCATCGTCCAAATATTTTGCAGCCTGAACGCCCCTAGGCGTTTTCTGAAAATATTCCAACCAAGCCCAAGAATCTACCAACACCCTCACGTTTAACCCCTCAAACCGCCCGGTCTTTCTTTTCGCGCAAATCGCTCAAATCGAAATTCTTGAGCTTGAACGCACCGAGGTAACTTTTCTTCGCTTTTTCTTTTTTGCGTGAGAAAGCCATGCGCAACTCCCGGTTCACTACGGCTGAGATGTTTTTCGCACTGCCATAAGTCCTAATGGCCTCTTCCACCACGCGCTTGTAAATCTCATCATCAATCAAAATCGTCGTTTTCAAGCCTATCACCGTACAACCATATAAACATACAAAAATATAAACCTTTTGGCTTGCAGGAGGGGCAACAAGCGGCGATAACTACTGCAATTGAATTATTCTCGCTTTTTCTTTCGACGGCCTGAAAACAACCTTGTCGCCCTTGCGCAAGGCAATCATCTCGGGATTATTATCGGCAACGAGTTCGGCGTTGCGGCGCTGGATGTGCGCCTCGGCCTTGAACCCGTCCTTCGGGAAAATAGGCCTTATGGGCGTAAGGGGGTTGTTGAACGCTATTCCAAATCCCTTTGAGAAAGTCTTGCGGGAAATAGCGTGGAAATAGGCGGTCGCGCCGTAAAGGCTCGCCACTACAACACCATCGCCGATAATTTCTTTCTCAAGGCAAACGCCATCCAGGCAGAAGTCGAAGCGCACGGCGTGAAAGTGGTTTGAATTGTGGATTTGCACGTCGTTCAAGCCGATGAGGGTTTTTGAATTGCGCCTGCCGTTCTTGGTGAAGAAAGCAGTTGCCTCGACCTTCTGGAATTCAAGAATCTTGAACTTCCCGCGCTTCAGCTTTCCAATTGCATTCTCAAGGCACGCTTCGCAATAAACCTTTTCAGTTGCCTTGTGGATTTTTGGCGTTGCGCCCAGCAAGCACCGCTTGCAACGGCTACTGTTGCGGAAAGCAATCTTCGGAAACCCAGGGTAAGTGCGCTCGGCATACAAAATGGTGCCGTCGCCGCCGTAGGAAACGACAAAGTCAGGCTTTCGCATGTCAATTTTAAAGTGCCTGGCGAAAACGCGCTTGAGCCTCTGCGTATGCCGGCCTACGACGAAAGCTTTAGTTAAACGCATGATTAGACAAACTGCAGCGCGCTTAAAAGAATTTAGGTAAAAAGACGGGAAAGTATTACGCCGCAAAAACTCTTTTTCAAGCGAGAATAATCCGATCAGCCATTCTGCGAGCTTATTGCCGCATCCAAAGCGCGGTCGAACACATCCAGTTCGTCAGACTGCACGTCCGAAGAGTTTGAAAAGCCAGACGGCACGGAAGTATTTTGTATTGCCGTCGGTTGGGCGGTCGGGGAGGGTGAGGATTGCGTCTGGTTTTCTTGGGGGGTTGTTTGCGGGGCTTGAGTGCAGCCTATTAAAACAAAAGCCACTAGAAACAAGGTCAACAGTACGTTCAAAAGGTTCATTTCATCAACCCACTCGCGGTGCGATGACCGTTCCGGAAATTTGTTCGAGCAGAGCGCTGGTGGTAGCGGGGAGTGAATTGAAACCAAATTCGTAGTCTATGGTGTCGAAACCCAGGAACTTGCAGTCGTAATTCTGCTTAGGCTGCATTACGTAACGCTCAAAAACATCCACCGGAGTGGAACCTTTCATTATCCGAGTATGGTTGCCCATGCCCACTGTCGCATAGCAAATGCTGGCGTCGGCCCGCGATTCCACTTGGTACACCAGCTTTTCTTCCTCTTTCGTGCATACGACTCGGGAATTGAATTCTGGTTTTGCCTGTTCCTCTTTCTCCTCTGCAGTTCCCGAGTATTTTTCCATCAACTCACTCATGAACTCTGCTAGCTTGGCGTCATCCGCAACAATCCCTTCAGGCATTATTTTCTTTTCAATGCAAAAATCGTCGTATTGCGCTGAAACCGGATACCAGTCCCTCATCGGAAGCAAGGCAAACTTGCTTCCACTCAAGGTGTTTCCGAACCTGGGGTCCCCGGACCTATTCGGTCGGATAACTAGGACGCCTTCGAAATTATTGGCGCAAACATGGTAACCGCAATCGTTGTTGTCATTGAAGCTCACTTCAAGAGGAATGCTATTCGAGAAGGTTTTCCTTTGGGAATAGCTCATGCCTCCGGAAATCGCACGGTACGCCGGACGAATGGTCGGAGCTATGGTAGTGCCGGAGCTCGCTATCACGTCGTACCTCACGAACAAAAACGGCTTGCCTGAAGAAATCTGCCCGGTGGCAAGATCGGTTTTCGTAGAACGCATCAAAGCCAAGGCCAACTCTTTTCCTTCCGCGGTTTTTCCTTGAATAAAGTAATCAACTTGAACGTCGTATTTGATGCCGTTGCGCACTTCATTATAAAGAATAGGGCCGTTCCCGCTGGAACCCTGAGTTTCTGCAAAGGAAAAGCCGGTCAAAACCAACAAAGCCAACAAACTAAAACCCAAAAACAATCTCTTCATGTACGAACACCTCTTGAATTCTTCCAACAATATCAAGTTCCAGAAGTATTTAAACCGCCCAAAATCACTCTAGCCCTCTAGAGCCTTTTTCCGAATAAGCCGCGTCCAAAGCGCGGTCGAACACGTCCATGTCATCAGAGGAAAAAACCGACGAGGCGGACAAGACAACGCCTGCCGGGGGAGACGAAGGACCATTGCCGTCCGGCCCCGCGGACGGGACAACTTGAGGTGGGTAAATGCTGCCCGAAAGCCAAAACAATGCGAACAAAGAAGAAACTGCAACCAAAAGCAAACTGAGAATCAGGACGATTTTTTTTGGCTCATCGGCAACTATTTTTTCCCCTTCCGGCGTCAGCCGGAAGTAAACCCACTTTCTCGAGCTTTCTTTCTTGTTTACGAAGCCGGATGCTGAAAGCTTTTGAAGGTGGTGCCTTACCGCAGTCTCGGAAAAGCCAAGCTCAACGCTCAACTCCGGAATGGTCTTGTCCCGCTCCCGCAAGGACTTCATTATCGTTATTCGGGCGCTGGACAGAATCGCCCTAAAGCCCTCTGCATTCAAAATCCGCTCTTCCAAAACCAGCACCTTGAAAACATCAACGCTCTCGCTAATATTAAAACGCGCACGGGAACAAAATAAGAACCTTGCGGAAATCCTCTAGAAAAACAGAGTCACCCACAACCTTAACGGATTTGGATCTGAAGAAACCCATGCAAGGCAAATCTTTAAAGATTTGCAAACGAAGTTTTAATGGCGATGGAATGGCGTGGCACCCTGAAATTAAAAAAGTCGTGAAAAGCGAGCTCGCACGACAGAGAAGGCTTTTAGCCGAGCATCGGAGGAGAAACCAAACCAATCAAGTAGAAACAACCGCTCGGAAAGTCACCGGCCTCGAAAACGCGCTTAGAACACAAGGGAAGTTCGATGATTTTGCAAGACTTGCATTGAAAGAAAGGCTCGGGCGCATTGACGAAGAAAGTTTGATGAGGCACAGGAAGCTTGAAAAAGAATCTATGAGCCTAGAAGAAAGGGAAAACAGGGTTAGAAAAATTTTCGCACTCATGGTGAAGAAAAAAGAACCCATTGAAGACGCGTTGCTTTGAGTTCGAGACCCAGACTCAAAAGCCTTTTAAACTTCCCTCTCAATAAATTTCTTCTGCCTATATTTCTTTTAGGCAAAGAATGAATTCTATGACCTTCTCGTGAAAGGCTCGTGTGGCAAAATCAATTGCCTTGAGCCACTCGCGGTTTAGGTGGGGTGAGAATGACGATGGCTAAGGCATACGTGAAATTCCAGACTCCAGCGGATATCCAAACGAAAGCTCTCCAGGCTATTGAAGTTGCAAGGCAGTCGGGAGTAGTCCGCAAGGGCGTTAATGAAACTACTAAAGCGATCGAGCGAAGCAACGCAAAGCTCGTCGTAATAGCCGAGGATGTTGACCCTGAGGAAATAGTGATGCACTTGCCCCCGCTTTGCGAGGAAAAGCGCATTCCCTTCGTTTTCGTAGCTTCAAAGAAAGACTTGGGCAAAGCCGCAGGGCTCCTAGTCCCAACAACTGCAATAGCGATTTCAAACCCCGGTTCGGCCGACGAGCTAGTCAGGGAAATAACTTCCAAGACCGCAAGCGGCAAAGCCACTGAAGCAAAGGAAGCTGCGGCAAAAGCAGCGCCCAAGGAAGCCAAGCCTCCTGCAGGCGAAAAGAAGCCAAAGAAAGCTCCTGCAAAGAAAAAGAAAGAGGAAGCAGGCGAGGCTAAGGAAGCGGTTGTTGCCACGGCTTAATTGAATTAGGCTCATACAAGGTTTTTTGAACATGCCTGGAAAAAAGAAGATAATCGGAAAGAAAGAGCCTGAAGCGCCTACGCCCGTGAAGGAAAAAGTTTCGTTTACCGAGCAGAGCCTCCAGGGCTTCCAGGCCGAAGTTGTCGAAGTTCTCGGGAAAACGGGCGTTTTCGGCGAAGTGTACCAGGCCATGGTCAAGATTCTTGAAGGCCGCGACAAGGGGCGCGTCATCCGCAGGAACATCAAAGGCCCAGTCCGCAGGGGAGACATGATGATTCTCCTTGACACCGAACGCGAAGCCAAGCCAATCAAGGCAAAATTCAGCTGAGTTTTATTAATCCAAAACAGGTTTTCGTCCCATGGTCAAATGCACTTTCTGCTCGAAGGAAATACACATCGGGACGGGGTTCGTCATATTCAAGAAATCCGGCCAGGCTTTGAACTACTGCTCGCGCAAGTGCATGCGAAACCTGGAAATGGGCCGAAACCCGCGCAATTACAAGTGGTCTTCGCCTGCAATTGCCACGACCCAAAAGCAAAAACAGCCGGCAACCGTTTGATTAAAAACCAGCGGCTGGCACTATTCTACCGTATGGAAAGGCAAACTCGAAGTCTTTTAGCTGCGCTTTTGCTAGCCAGTTCAGCACTCGCCCTTTCGGGCTGCGTTTTTCCCCTGGTTGAAGTCAGGCCGCAAGTGAACGTTTCAAACATCACCATCAACGTTCCTGAAAACATTTCAATCCAGACGCCCAACCAAACGCGGGATTTCAACCTAACTATAGCAAATGCGCCGAACAACCTCACCGTGTGCATAATAGGGATTGAAACCCAGCAGTCTGACGATTTGTTTACGGGCAGCTTTACCCACGGTTCTCGCAATTTCTCGTTCCACCCGCAATACTACTCGGGCGAAGACGACTTGGGCGAATGCAATTTGTTTGTCGCAAAGGGCGATGCTGTCGGCCAGTACGTTGGAAGAACCCAGCGTGACGCGCTGGTCAAAGGAGTAAACGATGGCGTGAGCCTACTCATGGACAGGCTGGCGTTATTCTACATCAAGGAAGATCCCACCGTCGATGGATGGCAGTTCATAGTCAAAGACATTCTTCCAATCCAAAGCCAGAGCATAGCCCACGAGCTTGTAATTCCACAAAACAAGACGATTTCCCGCACGCTCAAATTCGTGAACAACGATTGGATTTGGCAGGGCTACAAGAATTTTGCCGTGCAAAATCTTGAAATTTTTGAGGTAATCCGGCCCGAAAGCACGGCTGTAATTCCAACAGCATATTTCGCCACCGATTCCACAAGCGCAAGCGATCTTGCAATAATATATTCGATGCCGTTCCTATGGAAAAGCTCAATGCCCTTTGCAGGCAAAGTCATCTACTTTTCCTACGACGCGTTTGACACGACCAGCACGCCTTTGAAGGGAATAACCCGGCAGGCAGTAATCGCACTGCTGCAGGACTTTCTGGCAAACAGATTTATTTTATAACCCACCCTAAGTTTCTTGCCAAAAAAACTGCTTTTTGGAATTACAACCTACAATCAATAGTTTTGGTGCATTTGAATGCTTGACAAACTCGACTTCAACAAGATTCAGGAAAAGTGGTCCGCCCACTGGGCGAAAGAGAAAGTGCACGAGTTCAAGCTCTCGAAAGGAAAAGAGCCGTTCGTGATCGATTCTCCACCTCCTTTCCCGACCGGCGATTTCCACATGGGCAACGTGCTCAACTGGTCTTACTTCGACTTTGCCGCGCGCTACAAGCGCATGCGCGGCTTTGCAGTGCTTTTCCCGCAAGGCTGGGACTGCCACGGCTTTCCCACTGAAGTTAAAGTCGAGAAGAAATACGGCAAGCTCCCGCGCGGGCAATTCAGGGAAAAATGCCTCGAGTGGACGCACGGCATGATTGCAACAATCAAGCCGCAAATGAATGCATTGGGTTTCAGCATCGACTGGAGCCGCGAGTATTACACGATTAACGACGATTACAAGCGCAAAGTCCAGCTTTCACTCTTGAAAAACTTCGAGTCGGGCTTGATTTACCGCGCCGAGCACCCCGTATTGTGGTGCCCCTCTTGCGAAAGTGCCATTGCAAAGGCTGAAACAGAAGAAACCCAGCGCGAAACTGCATTGAATTACGTAAAATTTTCCATAGAGAAGGACTCTTCACCCTTGCCCATCGCAACAACGCGGCCGGAACTTTTGCACGCCTGCGTTGCAATTGCAGTAAACCCGTCGGACGCGCGCTTCAAGAAACTCGTAGGGTTGAAGGTGAAAACGCCGATTTACGACAAGAGCGTCCCGATTGTTGCAGACGAGGCGGTCGATGCTTCTTTTGGGACAGGCGCAGTCATGATTTGCACTTTCGGCGACAAGCAAGACCTCCTCTGGCAGAAGCAGCACAAGCTTCCCGCAATAAGGGCAATGGACGATAAGGGCCTTCTTGTTAATGCAGGGAAATATTCAGGCCAGCACTTGACCAAGGCACGCACGGCAATTCTTGAGGAGCTTGCGCGCGAAGGGCTTTTGGAAAAACAGGAGAAGTTACAGCAAACGGTGAAAATCCACGACAGGTGCAAGAAGCCCGTGGAGCTCATGCTTTCAACCCAGTGGTTCTTGAAAATCAAGGGCCTAGAGGAAAAAATCCTCGCTGCCGCAAGGCAGGCGGAGTGGCATCCTGATTTCGCGTTGCGGTTGTTTGAAGACTGGCTGAACGGATTAGAGTGGGACTGGTGCTTCTCGCGCCAAAGGGTTTTCGGAATTCCCATCCCATTCTGGTATTGCAGCGACTGCGGTAAAGTTTACCCGGCAAAAGAAAAAGATTTGCCAGTTGACCCGGCACAGGCAACGCCTCCGCGCGAAAAATGCGATTGCGGCCACGCCCTCGTGGGGGAGAAGAGCATTTGCGACGGCTGGGTTGACTCGAGCATAACGCCTTTGATTGTGAGCGGCTGGCCGGACTCTAAAGAATTCAAGGCGCTTTACGCCAACATCCTCCGCCCGCAAGGCACGGACATTATCCGCACTTGGGCGTTCTACTCGATTTACAGGTGCCTCATGATTACTGGAAAAATGCCGTTCAAGCAGGTTCTCATCAACGGCATGGTCCAAGGCGAGGACAAGAAGAAGATGAGCAAGAGCCTCGGCAATTACGTTGAGGCGAAAGACGTCCTTGGGAAATACGGTGCTGACGCGCTGAGGCAGTGGGCTGCGCTTGCAGGCTCGACAGGCAAGGACATTCCCTACGCGCCCAAGGAAGTTGAAAGGGCCAAGGCGTTCTTGAACAAGCTTTGGAACGCCTCCAAGTTCGTGGAAAAAATGGATGCGGTTGAAAAGCCGGGAAAACTTAGCTTGCCTGACGAGTGGATTCTCAGCAGGCTAAGCAGGACAATAGCGGCTGCAACGAAAGCCATGGATGATTACGATTACTACAGCGCAATCAACGCAATCTACGACTTTTTCTGGCATGATTTTTGCGATTACTACCTCGAGGACATCAAATACCGCACCTACGACGAGGCGAATGAAACCCGCAGCGCTGCATTCTACTGCAGCAGGAAAGTCATCCAGGATACGCTGAAAATGCTCGCGCCATTCGCGCCATTCACGACCGAAGAAGTTTTTGCCGGGCTTTTTGCCGCGGAAAAAAGCGACAGCATTCACCTTGAGAAATGGCCGGAAGCTGACAAAAAAAATGAGAACGACGAGGTAGAAGAAAAGGCCGGCCTCCTGCACTGCGCAATAACTGAAGTAAGGAAACGCAAGGCTGAAAAAGCGCTTTCCCTCGGCGCTGAAATAGCGCTCGTTAAAATCAAGGCAAGCGAAGAAGCGTGCAAATCAATGGCCGGATTGCAGGAAGACCTCAAGGGAATAGCCAGGGCCAAGGTCGTGGAATTCTCGCCCCAGCCTAATGCCCAAGGCATGGAAGTTTCAATCGAATAGTCGCCTACAGGCTCTTCCCCCCGGGGCGCGGGGTAATGCCTAGGATTTGACGAAAAGCCTCAGGGCAGCCAAATAGCGCATTCTTTCAATGAAAGCCACATAAACCGAAACAAGGATTGCGAAAATGATTACGAGGAAGACCAAGTTTGAAAAACTGCCCGCGACAATCTGCATTGCAAGCTGGACGAAAAACAATACCGTCAGCGCAGTGAAAACAGTAGAGTTAAGGCTGGCTGATTGCATATAGGTTGAAAGAAGCAGCTTCCTATCTGAACCGCGAACGCCCTTGAGCATCGCATCCTTCTCGACGAAAGCATCGAACTCCGAATCTGAACCCGAACTAAAACTGAAAGCCAAGCCAATCCCCCCTAAACGCGTTTTTTCGTTAAGTGTTGTGCTATACAAGTACAACAATAATCATAATCTATCGACATTGACTCTTTTTTCTGGCACTTTATGAAATAAAATTTTCACAGAATGAAGCGAACTAATAACGGGTACATCTGCGGTATTATGACGAGTGGCACCCCGGCTTAGAATAGTTGGTTGAATGGAAGCATCATAGATTTCTTGAAAACCATGTTCATCCAAGAAGTGCCTGGCAATATCTAAAGCAAGGTCATGATGCTGGCGGTCAAAGAAGTTGAAATGAGGCAGTACTGCACCTTGCCGAATTGTTCTCTCGGCGGTAATTCGGTTGGCGCGTAAAAATCTACGGAAAAGAGGGCCCACTCGTTCTCTGAGGTCGAATTCTGATTCGCCAAAGTGTTTCAAATTTTTAACTTTAATCTCTTCAGGACGCACAAAAAAACCTCTAATATACAGTGAAAGGCTAGAGTTTATTTAAAACTACCTGAGTTTTTAAGTGGATTTCACCCAGGCGCCATAATTAGGGCGGCGAAAAGGTTTTTTAAACCCCCTCGTACAATATTTGTTTCTGTTTCTAGAAGCTTTTTCGAAGAACAGGCTAAAAGCGCATTAACCTGCGCCATGGCGAAATTCCCCAAAAAAAAAGGTTGTTTAATGGCGAGAATGCACACGCACAAGAAAGGCAAGAGCAAGAGCCACAAGCCCATGGTCAGCGGCAAGTGGGTCAGGGCCGACAGGAAGAAAGTGGAAGAACTCGTGACGCGCATGTCCAAGGAAGGCGCTGAGCCCGCGAAAATAGGCCTCATGCTCCGCGACCAGCATGCAATTCCGGATGTGAAGGGCGTCCTCGGCATTTCCATCGACAAGTTCCTCCGCGAGAACAAGATTTACTCGGGATTCCCCCATGATTTGCTGGCGCTCATAAAGAAAGCGGTGACACTGCGCAAGCACTTGGACTCAAACAAGAAAGACGTGCACAACCGCACCAGGTTGCACAGCATCGAGGCGAAAATAAACAGGCTCGTAAAATACAACAGGGGCAAGAAGATTCCGGCAGGCTGGAAGTATTCGCCCGACCAAGCAGCATTGCTCGTAAAATAAACTTTCTTTTTGAAAAAGACGTTGTAGAACGGGGTTCTACGACGCGTCGCAAAAGCAGGGGCTTTTGCAACGAAGTTTAATCAAAGAAAAATACGGTGTTTAAATGGCAGTTAAGAAGACAATTGACACGTGGAAGACAAAACAGTGGTATACGGTAGTCGCACCCAAGTTCTTGGGCGAAGTTCACACTACGCTCGTAGTCCCTTCTTCTGATGAGGCTAACTTAACCAACCGCGTCGTCACCCTGCCGCTGAAGGAAATCACGCGCGATTTCGCCCACGTTTACACTACGGTGCGTTTGCGCATTTCAGACATCAAGAACAAGAATGCATTCACGAAATTCATCGGCCACTCTCTCGCCCGGGAGTTCATTGCGACCCTCGTAAGGCGCAGGAGGGAAGCTTTGGACGTCCACCTTCCGCTTGAGTCGAAGGACGGCGTTGAATTCCAGTTGAGCGCCTTGCTCGTAACGCCCTCACCCTGCTCTGAAAAGCAGAAGAAGGCACTGAGGAACTCGCTGAGCGACGAATTGAAGAANNGTCAAGAGCGTTGAGATAACCAAGACGCAGCTGTACGAAGAGTTCGACGTCCAGCAGCTGATGGAAGTTCCGACCGTAAAAACCGGGGAAAGGGCACAATCTCCTCCCGAAGCGCCTGCAATAGAGGAACAGGCAGTTGAAGCAACGGCAGAAGCGCCTGCAACTGCATAAATCTTTTCTTTCAAGCGCCAAAAACAGGGATTTTTCCTCAACGCCATTCAACCACTACCCTAGGGCATTTTCACCGGGAGAAAAGTGCAACGTTTATAAATTGCGAAACAGTATGCAAATAAACAATTTTTCATTTATCAGGAGGGGGATGAGATTGATGAGAAAGAAAGGACAGGGAATGTTTGAGTACGTTTTGCTTTTGGCAGGAATCCTGCTTATAGTAGTCTTGGCAATCGTCCTGTTGAGGGGAGGGTTGTTCGGCGGCGCGCAAAAAGACGTTAAGATAACCAACTGCCAGGCTGCNNCACTGAAGTAACCCAACCGGCTGCCTGCAGGGACGCAGAGGGCTACAGGGACAACGGCGCTGACGCCTACGACAACGGCATTGCGGACGACACCCTAATCACTTGCGGTCTTGAACCCGGCAAGTAAGCGTGAGCTTGCATGAAGAAAGGCCAAGCAGCCATAGAATACATTCTTTTGGTAGCGCTTGGCCTCTTCATCATAGTCGTCGGTTTCACCCTTGCTTTTTACATCAACAATTTCACGAACAGCATTTTAGGCGGCGTCGAGCAAACTAGAAGCCAGACCATAGCACTCCTGGTAAGGTAAAACTATTTCCCCCTGCTTAGGCTTTCGGGCGCACAGCGCTTTTTTTAAATGCGCNNGTCATCCTTTACGCGACGAGCAGCCAGCAGATAGACAAGACTCGCGCGCTGAACGACGCAGTTCTCTCCAAAAACTCCGTGGACGTGCTGGCCCAGGCAATCGACTTCGTTTACCTGAGCGGCGACGGAAGCAAGCTAACGAAAGAAATCCTGGTCTCACCCAATTCCAATTGCTTCTACCACTCGAAAACCACCGACGACCCTGGCCATGGCACTAACACCCAAAACCCCAATCGTGTATATTGCACGATTTCCGCCCAATTCCTCCAGAATTTGACCGGAGGCAAGGAACAAGTTTACAGTGCAATGCTTGAAACGCCTGAAGGCAAGGTCGACATTTCAGGCTGCAACCCACTTTCCAACATGTGGGTAAAGGCAACGGCGTTAAACAGCCAAGGCCAGATTAGGGTTTCCTGCCAAGCAATATGACGCCGCGCATACGGCGTTTTCTAAATCTTAAACTTGAACTGCCCGGAAAGGAGAATAACCTTGAAAATTGGAAAAAGCTATAAGAGCCAGGGCGGTGTGGAATTCACGCTCATACTGATGATGCTGCTAGGCCTCACAGTCTTCGTGCTCGCAAACGCCTTTCACGAGGACGAGCTTACGGTCGCCATTGCAACGGCCCGCAATGCCGGCGAGGGAATAGCCCTGCGCGACAACACCCTGCTATTGCGGATAGAATACAACGCCTCGCAGGGAGACGCTTACATCCAACCGGTTTTTGCAGACGGCCTCGACAGGAGTGCGGAAGTGCTCGGCAAAATCAAGAACGTCCTCGCGCCGCGGGCCGATTACTACAACCAAACGTGCTTCAAGACCACGCGCCTGGTTTGCACAGGCTGATTTTCCGCGCGAACGGCACAATTAAAAGAATTGCCGTGAAAATCAATTGCATTGAGCGACGACCTGCTTTTCCTCCTATCGCTTTTCTTCTCAGCCCTAGGCATAATTGCACTGCTTTACTACTCGACCGCCCTTGAGCCCCGGGAGCTCAAGCCAAGCATGCTTTCAGCCGAGGACGTCGGCAAGAAAATACTGGTTTCAGGCACGGTCGGCAGCTTCCAGAAAGGAAAATCCGCAAACACGTTCACAATATGCGATTCGACGTGCGTAAGCGCAGTGGACTTTTCCCAAAAACAGGCGTTGGAACGGGGCAGTTTTATTTCCGCCGTTGGAACGGTCAAGGAATACCGCGGCGAACTTGAAGTGGAAGTGCAGAGCCTGGAAATAATAAGCGAGCCCAGCAGTAGCACGAATTAATTCCAGTGAAAAAGGCTGGGAGAAAAAAGAGGAAGAAAAACAAATGGCACTCGCTGAATTTTTGTCCGGCTTCATTGCAGGCCTTGCTGGCTTGGTTGCGTTCGTCCACACTAACTTCATACTGCAAATCGCAGCCTATGCGCTGCCCGAAGGCTTTTCAAAACCGGTTTTCGCCTCGGCCCTTTCCTTCTCGAAACTGGTTTTCGAGCTCATTCCCTCGATTTTCTTCGCAGTTCCTGCAACCAGCATGGGCATAGCATTGCTTCCGTCGCAAAAACTCATTCTGGAAGGCAAGGGCATTCTTGCATTGAAAACCGCGCTCGGGGCATTCTTCCAATCAGGAGTTTATTGCGTAATACTCGTAATGCCGGTTATCGTGCTCCTGCCCGTTGCAAACCAAGCCATTGCGCCCGTTTCGGGCTTTGCTTTGATGGCGCTAGTTTCCCTTGCGGTGTTTGCAAAGCAAAGGCCGATTGAAAGCGCTTTTGCATTCCGCCTTTCAGGCGCCCTTGGCATAGCGCTTTTCTCCAACGCAATTAGAGAGCCGCTATTCCCCTTGCTTTCCGGCTTGCTTGGAGTGCCCGCGCTGCTCTTTGCCCTTGACGAAGGGCAAGTGCCAAGGCAAGAAGAGGAAGAAGCAAAGCCCACGATAAACAAGCTTGTTTTTGCCGGAACGGTTGCCGGGGCGTTCTCCTCGCTCCTTCCGGCAATGACGCCCGCATTTCTCATTGCCTTGATTTTCCTGTTTTTCGAAAGCGAAAGCCCCACGGCCGTTCTTCAAGCGTCTTCAGCCACTCTATTGTCGAAAACGTTTTTCGACTTCGTTGCATTTTACGCAATTGGAAAAACCAGGTCTGGGGCAGTTGCCTTTTCAGGCCAGGAACTGGCTTTCCTCCCGCAGTTGGCCGCTGCACTGGCAGCGGGCCTTGCAGCACTGTTTCTAGCCATAGCCCTCATGCTTTTGCTTTACAGGCGTTTCGCTGCAATGAAAGTTTTCGCAAACAAGCACGCGAAGCTTGCGCTCTTGGTTTTCTTTGCAATCGCCTCCATTGCTGCAAACGGCCCAATCGGCCTTTTGGTATTGGGCGCAAGCGCGAGCGTTGGAATAGCAATCGCTCTCCTGGGGGTTAACAAAAGCATGACCATGGGCGCTCTCCTGCTCCCCTCCATTGCTTACTATTTTCACGCGGCATAGGTTGAAAGAGAAGAAAATCTAGGGAAAGCTAAACGCAAAAAAACAAGGCAAGTAAAGAAAAAAAGTTTTTAGGCGCTTGGAAAAACTAAAAAGCGCCTTCAAAAACAAAAAAGGAGGCTTTTTCGGTTTAGCCGATTGAAGGGCGCGGAGTGCTTGCAGTCAAAGTCTTGACGCACCTGCCGCCGCACGCGCCAGAAACCGCGCCAGTGCAAGAATAACCCTGAACGCAAACCGACTTGCACAACCGATTACCACCACAACCCGTAGTATTCAAACCACCACTAACCGAAGGAGTCGCAGTAGTCCGCACGGTCAAAGTAGGCCTCGCAGTCACAAGCAGACCCCTCGGAGTTGGACTCGGGCTTGGGGAATAACGATGAAACGAACAACCGCCATAACCACAATTGCCCTTATACTGGCCTAGGCTGCAACTGGTATAATCATTACCACTTCTATCATCATGCCAATAGCCAGTAATAGTGCCTCCAGATTTAGTGCAACAAGCTGTACCATCCGGGCAGCCAGTACACTCAGTGGCAATTCCGCCAGATGGAGCATGATAATAAGGAGCAGAAGCGCTACAGGTACCAATGCCACGCCTTCCGCCAACGTAACCCTTCGCAGAAAATTCGCCGGAAGAAAGGGAACTAGAATTCAAATAAACGAAACCAAAAGCCGCGATTAACAAGACAACGAAACCAAAAAAATGCCAGTTCTCAGCCAAACTACATCCCCTCCCTAAAAAAACACCCGCTCTGAAAAGCTTTTGCCCCAACCCGGAATAAAAACCTGCCGGAAAAACAGGGAGAAGCTGAAAGCTAAAGAGAAACAGAAAAAACAAAAACGGGGTAGCAAAAAAAACAGGATTACACAAACGAACAGGCGAACGGCCAGAGAAAGAAAAAGGAAGTTAGTCTTCAAGAGCGGGCGGCGCGCAACTTTTTCACTCCAACTGTTTTTTAGCCGCTTGGAGGGCGGTTGCTTTCGCCTCGCGATAATTGGCTTTGGCTGGCGTCAGTGCACCCATTTCACCATCCCACAGGCCCGCAAGTTTTCCCACCCTCTTTTCAAACAGCCTCCCGTCGAAAGTTGTTCCGTAGTACGCAAGCTTTTCGTTCACCAAGCGCAAATCCAGGCGCACTCCCAACCTCAAAAGAAAGTGAAGGTCGAACAAGTCCCTTGCGGACGAGCGCGTCAAGAGCGCCCTGATTTTTTCAGCAGCTATTTCAGCCTTGTCAAGCACAAGCGCTTCGTAAGGCAAAAGGTCCGGGTAAGGCGGGCTGATTTCAGCTGCAACCGGCTTCAAAAGCACTTTTTCGCGCTTGCTTATTTCCACTGCAACCGTCCCTTCGCTTGCGTTTTTCCCGTTGTAGAGCGGCCCGCGGTAGCGCATTTTCACAGCAACCGACAAGCCGTTTTCCCGTGTTTTCCACTGGATGCCGGAAAAGCCTGCGGAAGAAAGGAAAGCGCCGGCAGACTCGAAATCAGGGTTTTCACCCCCTTCAACTAAAGTAAAGCCGAGGTCTTCCGAGTATCTCGGCAGCCCGTACGCTTTCTGCAGGGCAGTGCCACCCTTGAAAGCTGCCGTGAAACCGCTTCTCGCAAGGAAAGTCAGCAGCCAGTGCTGCACGTAATCCTTCTCTTTCTGCCCCAACCTGAAACCCGGAGGGCCGTACCTTTCAAGTTCTTTCCTGTCCAGCAATTTTTACCACCCGTTCCATTCTCTTCAAAGCCGCTTTTGACGCCAGCATTTTCTTAGCCCTAGCCAAATCTATGCCTTTTGATGCCTCAACCAGTATTGCCTGCGGGCACGCGCGTGGCACTGAAAGGCAGTCGGCAAACGCCTTCTCGGGCGAAGCGAGAAGCATGCCTTCCTTTGCGGAGAAGCCGTTGAAAGCCCCGGCTTTCACGCGATATTCCCGCACTGGCGTTCCAAGCACACCGTATTTTTTGGCATTCCTTGCAACCGCCACCTGCACTTCCCTTGCAGCCTGCGCAGTAAGCCCATGCAAGGCAATGGCCGAGTGGAATGAAACATAGCACGGCTTGGATATTTCGCTGGCAATCGCCTCTGGCATTGCATTGGGAAAAGCCCACCATCCGCGCCTTACAAGGCTGAGCTCGCCCTTCTTGCAAAGCCTGTGCAACACGAGCGCTGCATAAGCTTTTTTTCCCAGCAGGGCGGCGTACTCCCTAGTCCTGAACGCAGCCCTCCCGGCATTTTTCATCCCAGTTAAAACTTTATCCAAACCAACCAACTATTTTTGCGAGTTTTTTATAGTTTTCATCATCATTATTGATAATCAAAAGTATAAAAAGCTATCTTTTACTCAAGCTAGTAGGAAGAGCATGGCTCACAAGGTTGCCGCACGAGTTCAAAATGGCGCGAGAATTCACGGAAAAGGTTGTTTGTGACAACGGGCAAACTGCAGGTGTTTTAAAAGTAAAAACGGTAATTCAACCGGTTGCAATGAACTGCTTGAACAAGTCCCGAAAGCGCGGGCAGCATGCCGTTGAGTTCATAATGGTCCTAGGCATATTCTCGCTAGTACTCGTCCTTCTGAACAACCACTTGAACGAATTCCGCAAGCAAGACTCACTCCTGCCAGTGCAGAAAAACCTGTTAAGCCAACTCTCCCTGCTTTCGGGCGAGGCCTTCGCACATGAGGAAAGCGTTTCCCTTTACATGCCGTGTTTTCAAATCGACGGAGGCGCAACGCCCTATTGGGTTTACGGAGGCAGCCTTGACGCAGACGGCAATCCAACGCAAGGAACAAGCGAAATAACCATGCTGACAGTGGCTTACGGTTCGAAGCAATCGGTCGAAACTGTTTTTCCGTTGTACGCAAGCCCAAACCCGCTTGTTTTCACGTGCGCCAACGGCCAGGCTGGAAGAATCACGATGTCCAAAACTCCCCTCGGCCCAGGCTATCCGCAGCCTGGAGTTTTGCTCACTAAAACTTGAAGGGATGAAAACAACATGAAAACGAGAACTGCCGGATTTCAAAGCAAGGGAAGGAAAGCCCAGCTTTTCAGCGCAGACCTGCTCATAGCAACCGGGATAATCGCCATGGCATTCGGGCTTTTCGTCAACACCTACTGGCAAGCTCAGAGGAATGCGCTGGGAGACATCCAAAACGCCAGTTCACTGCCAATTGCCGAAGGCTATTACTCGCAAGCAACATCCGGCGCCCCGCTTCCCGGCGAGTGCACCGAGGCAAATAGCATCGTCACTTGCGACGCTTGCCCTGCGCCTTCGGACAGGGGAAAGTTTTTTGAACAAAGGATTTACGCTCAAGCGGGAGCGGTTAAAACACTCAGGGTGGGCGTGTGCGCATGAAAAAAACGAGGATGAGGGGAGTTTTGCTCAGTATAGACGCGCTTTTCGCGCTAACCATAATGATAATACTCGCCCTTTCAATCAACGCGTTTTCACAGCACCAGGAAACCAGGCTCATACAACTCCACCAGATGGGAAGGGACTATTTGGTCGTGAACTACAAAAATCACGTTCCCTTTTTGCCTGATGAATTCATCCAATTGACGCACTATAATGCCACTTTAAACCCTAACACCATCCTTTCAAGCTCAATAACCGCATACCCTGAATTATGCAATCCTTCAACAGGCGGAGTGCCCAAATGCCTTTCAGGCCAGGATTATGTCACGGGCGATGAAGTGGATTTCAACGCAATGGTGAGCCCCTGATGGAATTTAAACAGCCGAACAGGAGGAAAGGGTTTGCAACAGCCATATTCGTCGCCCTTGCAGTGCTTGCACTCGCATTTTTCGCCACTGCTTTGTTCACGAAAAACACTGGGTTCCAGAACGCCCAGCTTGAAGCAGACATCACAAGCGAGCGTTTTGAAGACGCACGGGATTTCCTGAACGAAACCCAGGAAGACGCGATTGTTGATGCGGCTTATGCCGTTTACGGCTGCACTCCGAGCGCCCCGGACTTTTGTGCGGACTACCAAGCCAAATTTTCAATCCCCGGCGGAACTTATTACGCCACGTCTGCAGGCAAGTTTCCGGACGTTTCCATAACGCCAGACCCCCAAAACCCCGCATCATGCACGTTCTTAGGCCAGCAGGGAAACCAATTCATTTTCGACGTTTCCCAGCCGGCCATAATAAAAAAGCAAGCCACGCGCGCCTTGAGGGAACAGGCAGTGGACTTCCAAAAGCGCGTGGTGATAACGCAAAATACCGGAGCCGGCGGGAGGGTCATGTTTTTCGAGGTTGCCACAGGCGAACACGACTTTCCATACACCTGCCCTTAGTCAGCTAGGACAACAAGTTCGTAGGTATTTCTTACTCGACTTCTGAACACATCCAGTCAAACCAGCTCACGTTACGCTTCTTACGTTCACTGCTTGAGCGTAAGACTAGAAAAGAAAAAAGGCTTTTTCGGTTTAGCCGATTGAAGGGCGCGGAGTGCTTGCAGTCAAAGTCTTGACGCACCTGCCGCCGCACGCGCCAGAAACCGCGCCAGTGCAAGAATAACCCTGAACGCAAACCGACTTGCACAACCGATTACCACCACAACCCGTAGTATTCAAACCACCACTAACCGAAGGAGTCGCAGTAGTCCGCACGGTCAAAGTAGGCCTCGCAGTCACAAGCGGACCCCTCGCAGTAGGAGACGGAGACGGCGAAACGGATTGAGGAAATTGGAAAACACAGCCTCTTACAGTACAATAACCCTCACGGTTACCTTGAGTGCAGATGGTGTCCTGCCCTATCGCTCCAGGTCCTCCCTCTACCCCGCCATTAGCTCTGCAACAATCTCCATTACTATAACAGCCTCTACAACCAAGCATATACGCATAACCACCGCTAGTAGTGCCTAGATAACCCGTAGATTTACAGCTTCCAACGCCTCTTGTTCCACCGCGTATGCCCTTGCCGGAATAATCGGAATCAGGCTGGATTGAAGCAAAATAAACGAAACCAAAAGCAGCGACTACCAAAACCAAGAAAGCCAAAAACTTAGTCTCCAAACTACATCCCCTCCCTAAAAAAACACCCGCTCTGAAAAGCTTTTGCCCCAACCCGGAATAAAAACCTGCCGGAAAAAAACCGG
>DUGE01000073.1 GCA_013331595.1 Microcaldota archaeon
TTCAATTGCGAAATGCCTTTTCGCCAATTCACGCGCACGCTTGATTTTGCTCCCGCCCTTGCCAATTGCAAGGCCCTTGTTCTTGAAGTCAACCTTCAGCATTATTGCCTGGCCGCCGTTAGCAGCAGCGCTCATCTGCACTTGCTCGATGGCAACGGGCTTGAACAAATTGCCCAGGAAGCCCTCGAGGCTCTCATTGTACTCGACGAACTCCACGCGCTTGCCTATTTTCTTCTCCAATTTATGGAGCATCAGCCCGTCTTTCCCTATGGCCTTGCCCAAATCCCCTTGGCGCACGACGAAGACTACGGACTCCGGAGAGTCGACGGCATCCAGCGGCTGGACGCCCGAGTTCTGCTCGAGCCACGAGATCAACTGCAGTTGTTCTGCAGTAAGTTTCACCATCTTGTTTTCACGAAAATCCTAAAATTCAAAAATCAACTTTTCACTGCCTTGAGGATGTCGGAATTGCCTTCCTCGAACACGGTCAGCACGCTGATGGAAAAAGGCTTTCCGCAAACCGCGCCCAAGTCAACGCCCGAGCCTTCGAACTCAACTGCCGGCGTTTTGGAGGCGGCGCAGTACTGCTTCAATTCAACTGCTCGCGGGCAGTTTGACGCAATAACGATGAGCTTCGCTCCGCCGTTAATTGCGCTCTTTAAAGCCCGGTCTAAACCCAATTCCACCTTGCCAGAATCAACGGCAAGGCGGATTGACGGTCCAATGTTCATTGGCAAAAACACCCTTTCAATTCACGAACGCAAAAAATCCACTATAGGCTTGCAATTGAACCATTGAACTTCGAATGGTTCTCAACCCTCAGAAGGAGAAACTACGTTCGTTGCAAAAGCTGCTGCTTTTGCGACGCATCGCAGAGCTTTGCTCTGCAATGTCTCCTTTCTAAACCTCTTCCTTTCGGAATTGGCTTAAAGGTTACTCCCCATCTTTTCCAAAAAAAGGAGTTTAACTCTTACAAAGAATGGTTTAAAGCATTTAAAAGCTTTTTTCTGCACTTAACAAGCCTACTTGCGCTTGAAAAACCGGCCGGCAGCCACAGCGTGGGGGGTTCTATACGCATTCAAGTGGTCCGCTATTGCCCTGTGCGCGTCCGCCAAAATCCCCTTTCCCGCTTGAGGATGGGCGTGAGTGCTGACCTTAGGCTCAATATTATGAAAAGGAACCACCGGAAACAGGGAAACTGCATCGCGCAATTCAACCTCGCCTTGCTTAGCAGTTCCAAAAACAGCTGCAAGCAATTTTTCTTTCCGCCTTAAAACAGCCATTCTCCGGTTTAGGTATTGGGCATAAAATTTGCCCACAGTTAAAGAAAAGGCTGCATACGCTTCAGGCGTTTCCCTTAACTTGCTTTGCTGTAAAACGCGTTGAAAATCCCGCTTTAAGGCAGCCCTCAATTGTTGAGCTACGCGCGCGGGAGAAGGAACTACTTCCGAACCTCTTGCCCGGCGGGACAATAGGGGAACAGGAACTTCAACCGGCTTTACTTTCGCTTTAGAACGAATTTCTTCGTCAATATGCCTGTTGACGTGCTGGGCAATTAGTTTTCTTGCTTCTGGGCTTAAAGAGCCGCTTAGGGCAGGCAACTTGGCAAAAGAAGCGCGCAGCCTAGCCGCCTCTTGCCTTGCGCCTTCGGTGCCCATTTGTTCCCTAAGCGCTTCAGGAAGAACAGCTCTCCAAGTCCCCATACAAAACCACTAGTTTACAAGCTACTAAATTCTTGGATTATCGCGTTTAAATCATCAGTGCTTTCCAGTATTATATCAAGCCCACCTTCTTGCTGCCGCAATAATGTTACCTCGACTCGAGTTACAAGCGCTTCGTCAAGCAAACGTGCAGCGGTAATTGCCGGCTGTTCATCAAACGCTAAACCTTTAGGCTGGCCTTTTCTAATAAGGTCTTGCAATATCTTTAATACTTGGGCATAAACGCCTTGTTTCATGGATTCTCTTGCTTCAAAACTCAATCCTTCTGTCGAATCTATTATCCTATATAATTCTATCACATAGCGTCTTGAAAACTTTATTCTTGCAACAGCGCGCGTTATCCTGGTTCCTGAAGTTTCCAGTGAAATCGAAGTTTCGGTAATCACAAGAGGGTTTGCTACAAACTCATAAGAATTTGGAAGCAGGCCGTCTATTGCAGCGTAGTACTGCTCTTTCCTCTTCGGGTCCAAGCCGCCTTTCCCTTCGGCAAGCAGCCTATTTATTCGTTCCCTCATGCTCGCCTTGTACCTGGCCATGAGCGCTTGAACTTCCGGATTTGCCATTTGTTTTCTGATTTTCGCCATGACTTTAACTCTCAAGTTGGGATTGGCGCCCAAACTCGCCAATTCTTCCGGGGAAAGTTCGGTTATTGACTTCGGCAGTTTTTTGAATTCAATAAACAATTCGAACAAGTCGCTTACCAGCGGCCGGAATACTTCAGGGGTTTTCCCGGCCGCGTCCAAATCATCGCTTAAGCCCAACAGCTCTGCAAACCTTGTTTCCGGCCTGTTCAGCGTCTCAAGGTTGTAGGTTCTTCCGGAGTGGGATTTTATTGCATCAAGCAACAGCTCAGTATCTTCGCTCCCGAAAACTTCGGTAAAGTCTTCCCTTAAAATCTTTTCAGCAGCCTGCCTGGAACGCCCTGCAATCAAAGACCGGACGTCTTCTGCCACCGAAGTTTTAAAGAAATCCGCGCTTAACCCCGGGTGGGCGGCCGCTGACAGCGGGTCGCCGACAATGTTGGCATTGGGGTCGATATAGCCCAAATCGTGGAGCAAGCCCGAAACGTAAAGCATGGCCTTGTCCCGCGAGCTCAAAACTTGCGTGTTATCGGTGGCTGCAAAAATCCTTCCCAAGTCCCCGGTGGCCATGTGGAAAATGCTGTGGTCGGAATTTATTTGCCTGGAAACTCCGAAATCCTGGTGGGCCAAGGCGCTGGTCATCTTGTGCATTATCTTGTCCAGCAAAACGACCTCGTCAGTAGTCAAATCGCCGTCTTTTGTTAAAACCTCCAAAATGCTTTCCTGTGTCTTAACCAGCCATTTTTCAAGCTCCGCCTTGTTTTTATCCGTCAGCAAATCGTCGTAAATTGCGTTCAGTCGGCTCTTCAAGCGCCGTGAAAGCATTTCTGAAACAAATTCCTTTGAAGGCCTGGCGCCGTTCAAAACGCTTAACTCGCTTTCAATGGCACCGCGCCGCGCACTAACTCCGTTGGTAGAATCGATTTTGGCGATGTCGTCAAGCAAGGATGCAAACAAATCATCCACTTTTGTTAAAGTCCTGGCAGCCAGCCTTGCAAAAATCCCGGCTTCAGTCGGGCAGGGAATTGGAAGCGCGTCAAAAAGCAATGCGCCTGGCGTTCGCGCCAATCTGGCCGGGCCGCAGGCAACTTCACGCAAGCGAACGGCCCTGCGTTTGGTAGCAACTTCGCCGAGCTTTGCAGCCGCTTTTTCACTCCTGAGCGGAACGTTCAAGCCGAGCTTTGAAAATAGCCTGGCATCGCCCGAAAACTCGGGAGCAATTCTGGCCAAAAGGCCGGTCAATTTGGTGTTCAGCAGGCTTACGGTGAGTTTGTAAGAGCCAACCAGCCGGTTAATGGGAATAGAAGGGATTCTCTTGACAAACGAACTAAAAGCGGTTAATTGCGCCTGCGCTTTTGCAGGCAGTTTGGGAGTTTTTGCAAGAACCTCAACGCCTTGCAAAACGCGCAAACGCATGGGAACAGTGGCAAAGCCAAGCGCGGTTACAATCAAGTCGCATGAAGTGATGCTCGAAGCGCCGGAGGTCTTGTATTTCCTGAATAAAAATACGACTTGCACTAGGGTTGCAGCATCACCCACGATAATTGCTCCTTTCACCAGCTTGCTTTCCGGAAAAAGGGCGGTGGATGCAATAAAGCCAGCTGCAATGCCGGCAAAACGCAAGTTTGAAAAAGCGGCATAACATTCCTTGTTCTCAAAATTTTTTGCAAGGGCAGCATAGTGCCCTTCAGTATTTTGATAGGCGGTCCCGGTCGGCGCTGGAAGACCGGTTGTTTGGGCAAATGATTTTGCCTGGGTGGCAAAATCCTGGGCAGCATTGAATGAAACTGCGCTTTCCGCCTCGGCGCGCATCAAATCCAAGGCATTTAAGGCCAGTTTCTCGTCGAAAACACCCCTTGTCTTGGACACTAAGTGGTCAAGGGGAGTCTTGACCGGGGTTCCCTCTGCGGCAAGCTTATCGGCATAGTCGCTGAGCTTGAGAAAACGCACTGCGCGCAAGAGGTAAGTGCAATATTCCCTCGTAGCCTTGAAATCATCGGTAAACGACTGCTGCACGCCCGGGTCTTTGAATGAATCTCCAGGTTGTACATTGGCAACGGTGGTTGAAACAAAAGAAGCCAGCTGGTCGTCAGAGACTGAAGCAACGTAAGAACAAAACACTGGGTCCAGCAAACGGTTGTTGGAACCTTCTGCGCCCCCTGCTGCGGTTTGCTGCCGGATGTTGAAGCCCAAGCCGCCTTCTTCAGCAGGCAGTTCGGCAAGTTCCGCGAGTTTTACGTTAGTGCCGGCATAGCCGGAGGCAGAGAAAATTTCAAAACCGCAGGCCTGCGCCCTTGATTTCTTATCGTACTCCTTTAAGTCGTCAAAATTATTATCGCACGGGACTATTGCGCTGGCCGTCTGGACCCTGTCACGCATTGCCACGGTCTTGTCGCGCGCTTTCCTGAACTCTTTCTTTGCAAAAACGGACAGGTAAGCCACCAGGTTGGCGGGATTTCTCGAATAATAAGCTTGAACTATTGAAACGCCGTCGTTGGCCGTGCCAGAGAGTAATTCTTCAAAAAGAGCCTCGCGCAGGGATGCGGACATGAAATACCCTTCAGCATCATCGCAATTCAAGCCGAACTCAAGGTCTTGAAATTCTCTGCTTACGGTTACGTCATCAAAATAACTGCCGTAAAGCCTGCTCAAAGACTGGTCATACCACCGCCGGTTGCAAACGCTTGCTTTCACTTCCAGCAAAGCCTTTTCCGCAATTGCGTATTCCAAAAGCTGTGGCAGGGAAACCAGCTGCCTCGCCTGGGTGACGAAAGAATCTGGCGAACAGTCGGCGTTGGCATCGTAGGCATTGCAGGCGGTTACGAACTTATCCCTGTTCAGCTGGATTGAGCGGTACAACGGGCCGTAGTCAGACGCATCAGAAGGTTCTGCAAGGGAATCAATCTGCGCCTGCAATGCGGAGATCTTTGCTGCGGTTGTTGAACCGTAAAGCAAATCCGCAAGGGAATTTCCCGTACGGTCGAGCAACTCATCATAGTTTTTGAAGGAAGAAACCACTATGGAACCGGTGAACAATGAACTCCGGGCGGTTTCCTCGTCACAGGGGAAAGCGTAATCAGACGGGCTTTTTTCGCCGGGGTAAAACGCCTTGCCGATGATTTTGTAAACCCCGCTTTTTGCAGGCATGGTGAACGACTGGGTTGTTGAAAGCCGCAAGCCATCGGCCGTCCTCTGGGCGCTTGAACTCAACAGGGTTGCTTCCTTGGCAACAATCTCCTCGCCATTGTCAATTGTGGAAATCGCATTTCCGTTTATTGAAGCGACGGGAACCAGGAGGATTTCCAAATCCCATTTTGATGCGGAAGCGTTGGTATCCAGCACGTCCAGGGAAACGGAAAGCGCAGAGCCAGGCGAAAGCATTACTGGCGCAGAGCAGTCCAATCCCTTGGAATCAAGCTTGTTGAATTCGAGCGTAGTCAACGCGCTTGCGCTTGAAACGAAAAGCAAAAACACCAGCAAAAATATTTTTTTCATACGGGCCAACTTCCATACGCTATGAATTTCTCCTTATCCTGCCCCAGGCCGCTGCCAACTGCATAGGAATATTGCGGGAGCAATTCCCTTGCAGAGATGGCCAGTTTGGAGTATTCTATGCCGTTTTCTTCGGTCAATGGCGCCGATGCGGTCACGAGAAAAACGCTTCCGGGCTTTGAAGCGAAAGAAAATTCCTTTTCCTCA
Organism: Microcaldota archaeon; assembly: GCA_013331595.1. The sequence goes on from DUGE01000073.1 coordinate 6,002, forward strand.
AAAGAACAGGATGCTTGGGAAGTGCGGACAACGGTCGACTGGTTGAATTGCGCCCCGTACAGCGCAAGGAGAGCTTGCGGGGGAAGCCGTTCGTTCTGGAATTCTGCAAAATTGCTGAGCTTGTTTTTGAAAGACTGCAAAGCATCCATCCTGGCCAGGCAAGAGCAATAGCCGCCCGAGCAGGAGCCGCTTCCGTCGATTGAAACGTCGCCGTCGTAAATCGGGGCAATGGAATCTTCCTTCCAAGGCAACTGCACTGCTTCGGGCGTAAAGCCAAACGCGGCCTTGAAGGAATTCAGCCTATAGGCGAGGGGTGTTGTGCCGTAAATGCTTTCAAAAGAGCGCTCGTCCGATTCGGTTGCCACAAGCAATTGCGGCACAGTGCCAACGCAATCCAAAGTTGCTTGAAACTCGCTTGCTCCGAACCTCGGCACAGGAAGTTTTTTCCCGCACAGTGGAACGGAAACGGCAAAAGGCAGGTTGTTTACAATGAAAGCGGGCTTGCCAAGCGACTTTCCGCCGTTGCTCACAAAAGAAATTGATGAAGGGGATGCGCGCAAAAACTTCGCGTAATCGCTTTCGGCCTCAACCTTCAGGGAGAACGAAATTTTTTCATCCGGGGAAAGCGAGTGGGAAATTTCAAGGCTGCCTTGAAGGCTTGCAAAATCAAGCCTGTAGTCTTTAACGGTTTTCCTGAAATCAAACAGCAATTCGACGTACTGGAGATTCTCATCCCTGGTTTCTTTCGGATATCCAGCTGCAAGATACGGGCTCAAATCCCCGCCAACTGCGAAAAGCAAACGCCCGCCACCGGCTTGGGTTGCATTGAAGAAAACCGGGATTTTAAAGAAAGCCACGGGGGTTGATTCGGTTACGGAGGCAAAAAAATCGCTTGTTTTCGGGATTGACATGAAATCAAGGCCCTTGATTTCATTGCGCAATTCCGCAGCCTTGTCCTGGACGTTTTTGTCGTTAAGGATTTTTTCTATCCTGTCCGCAACCCCATCAACCTCATCAACGCGCAAGCTCAAAAGCCGTATTTCCCCGCCGGAAACCTGCTGCTCGAGAATCTGCCGCAGTTCATCAAGGTTCACGGCCGGGTCGGTTATCGCGAGAATCATTATCCCGACGTTTTGCGTTGCCGGCGTCTTATACTCGAATTGCGCGGAATCCCCTGGGTTTAAGGTGAGGTTTTTGACGACGAACTTCACGCCCAAAAGCCGGTCTGCAAGCCACAGCCCGTCGCCCTCGTTGAACTCGCTCTCTGCAACAAGCACTGCCCTGAAAGAAACCGGCTGTTCGCCTTGGTTGGTGAAAAAATACTGTTCCGTCTTCCCTTTTTCGGTTATGACCGCATTGTGCTCCACTTTTATCGAACTTGAGCCCAGGTAAAGGTACCGCTCTGACCCTATGTACGAAACCGTTTGGAAGCCCGTTTCGCCAGGCGGAGTTGGGGAAACACTAGGTTGAACCAGGATCTTCGGATAATTGGCTGAGAACAGGTATAGAGCCACGGCAATCAAGGCAAAAAACGCAAAGAATGGAATCAGGGGAAATTTTTTTCCTTCTGCCTGCGGGCTTTCCTCGTACATAGAAAAGTATAGCGGAAACTCATTTAAAAGGGGAAATATTCACCGAAGAGAAAGGCAACGCATGGGGGGACTGCAAAGCAGTTGAATCCCTACATTCTCACAATCGTCTTGAGCTGGGGATAGAGCTCGAACAGCTGTTGTTTAGCCAAATCTTCGTAAAAGCGGTAGAGAATTCCCACTGTAAGAAGAATTCCAGTTCCTGTTCCCAAAGCGCCAGTAATATCGGCAAACCAGGCGAGAATGCCCACGAACAAACTGCCGAGAATGGTAATAATTGGAATGTAACGCTCAAGGATTTTTTCGGTAATGCGCGGGTCTTGCCTGAAGCCCGGGATCTGCAGGCCGGCCTTTTGCAACTGGCCTGAAACGTCCTTGGCGCTCATGCTGGTGCTTTCAATCCAGAACCACCCGAAAATTACGCACAAAATCACCAGGACAAGGCCGTAGACGAAAATGTGCAGCAGCTCGCGCGGCTGCAGGATGTCCTGCAAGTAGGCCGGATAGCCTCCGGGATAGAGGAGGGGAGAACGCAAGGCCGTAACGTAATAGGCAATGCCGTCAATGGGCTGGTTGTTCTGGAAAGTGCCGAAAGGCCCGACTTTAATGTCCGGAGAGCCTGCAACTGGAACTGCACTGAAAGCGCCAAGCAACTGCATGTTGAGAAGAATTGCGCTGGCAAGAATCACGGGAATGTTCGAGACGTAAAGGAATTTAATGGGGTATTTCGCGCCCAAGCCACGCGCCCTGCCGTAGGCAAGGGGAAGCTCTATCTTCATTCCCTCGACGTAGACAACGGCTGCAAAAACCAGGGCAGTGAAGGCAATTGGAATCAGCGACCAGAAGGCGCTGACAACATCGCCGCCTGCCAAGTAATAAAGCGACTGGGGAACCAAGCCGCTCGGAATTCCAGTTCCTGACGAAGTGAAGTTGAACGCGCCGAGAAACACCGCCTGGGACACTCCCGCGGCAATGAAAAGCGAAATGCCCGAGCCTATGCCGTACTTCTGCACCACCTCGTCAAGGTAAAGCAGTATTATGGAACCGAAAGCCAATTGCAGGATTACTGCCAATTGCGTGAAAAACAAGCTGCCTAATAGTGGCGGAAGCTGGGAAACCGGGGAGCAGACCGGGGTGATGTAATTGGACAGCACGTAAATGCTTGCCTCAAAGAAAGCGAGCAAGATAGCAAGGAGCTTTTGGATTCCCTGGAATTTCCTCTTGCCTTCATTGCTCTGCAAGTCGAACGAAAACAATTTCGCGCCGACCGCAAGCTGGAGGAAAATGCTTGCAAGCACAATGGGGCCGATTCCGGCAGTAATGAGCGAGCCGGTCCTGCTTCCCAAGAGAATGTCCAGGCGCTCGAACTGCTGTATGCGCGTCGGGTCGATGCCAATGGGATAAATGCTGCCGAGAATGAAGAAAAGGACGAGGACAACGAGAGTCCACACGAGCTTCTCCTTCAGGCCAGGAGCCCGTTCGGGCCTCCGCACTTCAGGAAGGATGGAAGTAATGGAATCTATGAAAGACATGGGAAAACCATTCTACTTTTTCGTCGCATCCTTATAATGCAATTCAACACTCGGCGGTTATATAAAGCATTTGCGTTGCGTTTGGAAAAAAGAAAAACCGGAAAAAGAAAAACCCCGGGCGCCCGAAAGTTTACTCCGGCGCTTGAATCTTGCCGCCTGCGGCCTCGATTTTTTCCTTGGCCTTGGCTGAAAACGCCCTGGCCTTGACCGAAAGCTTTTGCGAAACGCTGCCGTTGGAAAGGATTTTCGCGTTCGGCAGGTTCACTTCGAAAAACCCGTCTTTCTGCTGGAATTTCCCGTTCAATAGGGCACGCTCAAGCTGCGCGAGAGTAATTTGCCTTGCATGCCCGCCGGTGTGGTAGAAGCCGTGCTCTCCGCGGGTGCGCTTGCTTATCTCGCCGCGCTTTATGGTCTGCAGCCACTTGTGCTTGTGATAGCCTGCCCGGCCTACGCCGCCTCGGTTGCCCTTGCCCCTGCGGTTCTTGGCGTTGCCTCCGCCGAAAAAGCGGTTGCCAGCGTACTTGCGTTTCTTGTTGCTTTTTACCCTACGAGCCATAGTTCAAACACCAGATTCCGCTTTCAACCAGTCCATTAAATTTTTCTTTGATGAGCCTTCGTTGCAGAAGCGTTTTCGCTNNGCGACGCGCCACAGAACCAAAGGTCCTGTGAGCGTCTTTTGGAAAAAGAAAGGTTCAATGCAACATTCTAACGATTAATTCCCCAATCTTGTCGCCGCGCTTGCCCAAGTTTCCCTGGGGGAACGCGTTTTTGATTCCGCCCTTCCAGCCGCCCGTCGGGTTGTTCAGGCGGTACAAGCAAAACTTCACGCCGCCCTTTTCCCAAGATGCTTCGGGCTTGCGTTTTTCCTGCAGTGCCTTGAGCGAAACGGCATCCAACTCCCCCCAGGTGACGTAGTCCTTGACTTTCGACAGGACGTTGTTCACCCAAGGCAGGTTGCCGTCTATTACGATGCAGTGGTTCTTGCGCGTCAAGTGCATTTGCACTATGGCCTGGGCTATGCCGTACTTCAGCCCNNGAGAAAGTCCAGCAGTCCTTGATTCCGGCAAAGTCCAAAACCTTGCGGGCGGTCTCGCCTGCAACTATTCCCACTCCACGGGGAGCGGGCTTGATCGTAATCTGTGTGGAGCCGTTGCTACCGTGAACCTGCAGGGGAATCGAGTGCTGCAATCCGCAGCCGCACTCCCAGCTTCCACAGCCGAGCGGTATTCTCATCAAATGCATTTTCGCGCCCTGCAATGCCTTTTCAATGGCATCCTTGCTTTCAACGCCCTTGCCCACGCCCAAG
>DUGE01000053.1 GCA_013331595.1 Microcaldota archaeon
TAAGCAACCCGAGCGTCGGATTGCACCTCGGGCTTTCATACAATTCAATAGGCTTGGCAGACTGCCTTTCCGGAAAGCACAACGTTGCCGATGCCATTGTGATACAGCCTCAAACGGGAATGCGGATCCTGCCCGCCTCACTCAAGTACACGCGAGAAGCATCTCTCAAGAAACTCAAAAACGTACTCGGCCAAATGTCGGCCTACGATTTTGTCATTGTCGACTCGCCGCCCGGGCTGACGGAGGACGCTTGGCACATCATGAGCGCCTGCGATGAAATAGTGCTCATAACCACGCCGGACATCCCGTCAGTAACTTCAGCGGCAAAAACCGCCGCGCTGTGCAAGAAGGACGGCGGGCCGAAAATAATCGGGATTGTGATAAACAGGATGACCAAGGCAAACTATGAGCTCACCTCCCGCGAAATTTCAGGAATGATCGACTCCCGGGTGATTTCCGAAATTCCCGAGGACTACGCGGTTCCTGCAAGCATTGCAGCAAGAACTCCGGTTACTCTATACAGAAAGGAATCTCCAGCGGCAAAACGCCTTATTGCGCTCACGCGCAAGATTGCCGGGCTGGACACGATCAACTACAAGACCGCAAGCTTTTTTGACAACATTTTCAGTGCAATAAAACAGCTTTTCGGGATAAAGTAGCAAGAACGGGGATTTAGGACAAAAAGTTTTTTTCACGCCCAAAGCCAGCCAAGGCGAAAAGCCAAAAAGCCCTGGCATGCAGTCTTTATACTATAGCAATCTCGGAAAGTAATNNAATTCGGTATTTTGCCGAGATTGCTAGTCGCAAACCAAGACAAATTAACAGAAAGACTTTCTTGGTTTGCCATATAAGAATAATCCGTGGAAGGGAAAGGCACATGGCAGAAACGGCGGGAATTTCAAAAAACAAGCCTGCTGCAATCGCACTAATAGCGGTAGTAGCCTTGGCTGCAATTGCGCTCTTTACTTCCCAACAGCCGGCTTGGCTGGAAAAAAACTTTGCCCAGCTTTACGGCCAGGCACAAGCCCCCATTCTGAACCCAATTGAAACGCCCGCAGGGCAGGAAGGCAATACGACTGATACCCGGTCGGACGGCCAGGTGCAAGCAAGCTTGACTCGCGACAGCCTGCCTCCGCCCTTATTCTCCCTGCTTCCGGAAATGCCCGAGGATTTTTTCGAAAAAAGGGAGCAGATCAGGAACGGTAAGATTACGCTCGGGCAATTCTCCGACCTCGGTGAAAGCTATTGGCTTCAGCCGGAGTTCTACCCAAATTTTGAAGACCGCGCAATTGGCGAAATACTGCGCCCGCCTTCAAACAGGTGGGCGGTGCAAGGCTTTGGCGCATACCCGAGCCAAGCTTCAGCCCAGGCGAAACCAGGCCAACGCCTGGCCATCAACGTTTTTTTCAAGACCAGCTGGCTCGTGGAATCCTACCAGGGAATAAGGCTGGAGCCAACGGCCCAAAACCGCTCGCAAATCGCCTCACCAGACTTCCAGAAAAACATAAGGGTTGAGATTTCCCCGCAGGAATTCCTGCTTGAGCCGGCATACCCCGCATTTTCCAAAGGCTGGGCGAAGAAAATCGGCATCTCCATAAGCATATCGCCCGAAGCCGAGGAAGGCGAGTACGAGATAGGCTTCAACCCCGTAAAACCATTGGCCAACGAAGAATGGGGAAGCCAACACCGGGCCTATTTTTCTGCCACGGGATTCGGCATCGGCAGGCCGTTCTTTGCAGTCAAGCTTTCGGTCAAGCGCTGAAACCGTTAAATTACCCGAATCCCTAAACGCATTTGCACCAAAAGCGGTCGCATGAAAATTGATAACGGGGTTGCATTGCGTTGATTGAAACTTTCAGCGATTTCGCACAATTCAAGAGGAAAGCGGCGGAATTGGACGTTAACGTAAACCTGGACGAACTGCAGGAAATAGACGTAGTCTTCCTGGAATCCTACGGCAACTACGTCATACTGGCAATCAAGACAACTGGAGGGAAAAAAAACGACATCCTGGTGCTTGGCGAAAAAAACTCTTTGCTCTATTCAGAAAAAACTTTCGGCGAGAAAGACTACCGCATTTTCAAGCACACCCTGCAAAAGCAGTACGGCGAAAGCACCGTCCTCACGCTACTCACCCTGCGCTCAACCCTTGAGGACTACAGCGGAGCATTCAAAATCCTGGATGAAACCATCGACTCGCTTGAAGCGGAATACCGCCCCGGGCTTGCCGAGGAAACGACCACGAAACTCCGCAGGCTCACCAACCGCGTGGAAGACTTTGCAACCCTCATGATGAGCCTCGAGGAAAGGAAAATAGTCCAGGTGAACGCCAACCTCGTAACCTACGACTACGGCATTACCACGGCAAAAGCCCAGCACTTGCTCGACCGCTGCCGCAACCACCTGCACCAGCTTCGCGACATCCAGCGCCAGGCTGAAATGAAGGAATCGCACGAAATGAACCGAAACATAGCTGAATTGGCTTCAGCCGCAAAGAAACTTGCGGCCATCTCGGCAATCCTCCTTGTGCCGGTGATAATCGCCGGGCACTTCGGCTTTAATTTCAACTACCTGACAGGGCTTGGCGCAATGCCGTCAGCATTTCCCACATTACTGGTGGCCGAAATAGCCCTGACGGCCTTGGCCGCATGGTACTTGAAGAAAATGCGATGGTTTTAATTGCCTTTTCAGGTTAATTTTTAAAAAGAAAAAGAAGTGTGACTAATGGCTTTCGAAGACTGGGTGGTTTACTCCATCGCCGCAATGGCCTGCTTTTCAATATCAAACCTTTTCGTAAAAATGCTTGTTTCCAACCAGCAGTTTTCAAAAGTCGACTATTCAATGTTCATCGCACCTGCAGCTCTCGTGGCAATAGGCGTGGCAATAGGATTGTTCTTCGCCTACCAGAACCTCACGCCACAGCTGTTTTCCTACGTCCTGGCAATCCTGATTTTCACATTAGTCGGGTTCAGTGCGTTCGCTATTGCACTCAAAACCGGCAAGGTTGCTATTGTAACGGCAATATTGAGCCTTTCAACCATATTCATAGCGCTCTTGTCCTACCAGTTTCTCGGAGACAAGTTCAACACCAAGGAAATCCTGGCAATGCTCTTTGCGGTGTTAAGCTTGCTCACGCTCGTATTATAGCTGGCAAAATCAGGATAGGCTCGTCGTGGAATTGCCCGAACGCGGAAAGCTCTTTTCCAAGCTTGCGCGCAGCTCTTCAAACCGCTCGCGCATCTTCTTCTCCTGCTTTGCAAGCGCAGTGAGGCGGACGTCAATGCTTTCCTTCTCTTCCGCCAGCTCGCCAACTAGGGTTTTGCTCTCTTTAGGCACAAGAATGCTGCCGGCAAAACGATAGATAGTGCCTTGGATTTTTCCCACTTCAGCCTGGGCTTTCTCGTTCTCGCCCTGCTGCAGCAAAAGCTGCTGCTTCTGCATGAGGACAACCTGCAGCTGCTGTTGTAGCGCCTGCAATTCCATCAAATCCTTCCTCTGGTTTTCGCTTAATTCCATTCACAACCACCTTTTCAGCTAACTTTATCAACAACATGATGCAAAACAAACTGTTGGCCGCCGTGTTTATCCTGTTCAAAGTACATGGCATGCTTAACGCCATCAGATAAATGAATTGCTGCAGGAACAGTTTTTTTACCCCTGGGCTTTTGGATTGCCCTTGCAACCAAACGCCTGGTTCCAAGAGTTCTTAACACACTCTTAATCTGGCCAGCAGGCACGCCGATTGCCCTGCTTAATTCATATAACTCCGTCCTCCTCACTTCCACGCCTGAATTAGAAACCACAAGCCAGGGATGATGAGAACTCAATTCAACATGCATTTTACGCACTATGCCCGCAGCATCCAAATCCTCGAAAGTTCTCTTTGCCATTGACACTAAAATCACGCCTAATCTGCAGGATGATGAATAACATGATAAGCCGCCCCTTCCCTGGAAACGCATATGGCGTACTTTTTACCGCCGGATACGTGAACTCTCACGTCCCTAAGCCCACGGCGGCCAAGACCAAGGAAATGCTCAATATTAACCCTGGGAATTGACGTCTTCAAAACATTGTTTATCAACATATTGCTTACCCCAAGGCGTTGAATAATCACATCTAGAAGCATCCTACGATGCAATAAGCTTGTGCCGTGAAGCTCAAAGGGCGTTTCCATAAGAACGTCATGAATTCTAGCGACTAATTGTGACGGTTCAATCTTTTCAGGAACGGGGATTGCGCGCCTCGGCATGTAATCACATTCACTTTTGGCTGCGGAGCATAATTAAGTTACACTTCAGTTTGCAATTCGTGAAGCACAACTTCTTGATCAGGATTGGTCTTCGCGTCAATCGAATAAAATGCATAGCGTTTCGCATCTTTCGCCCTGAATACAATCACGGACGTTTTACGTTTTTTCTGGGCAAAAGGATTGATAATAGTCTCCCTGACGTAATGGTCTCTCAGTATTCGCCTCAATAAAGCCGGTTGCAAGCCTATTCCAGCCGCTAAATCGACCAATTTCATTTTCCTGTGCTCAAACCCGTGTTCAGTGCGCTCTACGGGAAGAGTGGAAAGGTGCTGGTGAACCTTATTTAAAATTCCAGGAACATCCACGCCCAGCAACGTTTTTATAACTCCCGTCATCAATATCCCTTTTTTCCACCGTGAGAGTTAACGAGTTGAATCGCATCAAAAACAACCTTCAAGTCGCGCAAGAGGGAAGTGAGCCTCGCCCTGAGGGAAGCGAAATTCTTCGCATCAACATTAACGTGAAGGGCACTGCCTTTAACGGCGAACGAAACGCTCACCTTGTCGGAAAACTCTTTCGCCCGGATTATCTTGAGCGCCTTGCGCGCGTGCTCCGGGGCTTTGAAGTCAATTTCCATGGTCGCCTTCATTTTCCGTTTCAGCCTCCCTGAATCCCTTCACCTTAATGGAAAATACTTTGTTTTTCCCATCATAAAAACAAATCTCTTTCTCGCTAAGCACAACACGCAAGCCGCCGTCCACTTCAGCAGGCTCGAAGCCCGAAAGCTCCAAAATCTTCCTGCCCGCCGCATCCTTCGCCTCGGCGGTTGAAACGGGATTAACTCGCCCACCCTGGGGCTTGAGCAAGGCATGCTCGCCGATTACAATCTCAGGGTAAAGCCAGCCGCTGTCGCGGTCGAAAAAGTTGAGGGAATCGGCATTCCCGTGCTTTTCGTAAATGAAAACAGCCCGCTGGAAGCCCTTTTCCTCCATGCGCGCTGCTATTTCACCAACGCTCCGCTTGCCGCGGTTTTCGTACTCGCCGCCGAAAAGCCGTTCCAGCCAGTGGGCAAGAACCCGCGTCCTCTGCGTCGGCTTTCTTGAAGTCGAAACGTACAACATGGTTAACCACTAAATGCTAAGCCGCGAGTGGCTTAACTTGCGAGTGCTCAGGCACGAGCCTTCGCAGTCTGCCACGAGCTTATGCAGAAGCGCCGGAGGAGAGATTCGAACTCCCGAGTCCTTGCGGACACTGGTTAACTTGCCCCTTTCTTTTTACCGAAAAAGAAAGGTGCGGTGTTGCCGCGCCAAAGAAAAACGATAATTCTTTTTCGAAAAAAGGAAGAGGGCTGAGAAGGGAGGAACCTTGGTTCCTCCCTCTTTCAAGACCAGCGCAATAACCACTCTGCCACTCCGGCTTCAGAAAAATAATGGTTTTGGAGAATTAAATAGGTTGATTTGCGCCTTGAACTTGACTCAGGCGTTGATTCCGCAGGCTGCGAGTGCTTCTTTCAGCTGGGCCATGTTTTTGAACACTATGCCTTTCATGCCGAGCTTGCGTGCGGCAATGACGTTCGCTTCCATATCATCTATGAATATGATATCTGCAGGCTTCCGTCCAGTGCGCCTCAAGAGGGTTTCGTAAATCTTCACGTCCGGCTTTTCCGCCATGGCATGCATGGGAATGATTTGGTAGTCGAACATGCTGTCGAAATTGAACTTCCTCCGCAGGTTGTCGTAGGCGTCCGGAGGCTGGTTGGAAAGTAAAGCCGTGGTGTAATTCGTCCTAAGTTTTTTGATGAAAACAACCATTTCGTTGACGGGCTTCATCCGTTCGAACTTGAAGTCGCCGGTCATGAAAACGCCGCCCATGTCGAAGGCGATAATGCGGCGGAAGAAAATGCGTTTTACCGCATTGAAAACTGGAAACGAGAGGGCAAAAGCTACGAGTAAATACAGGATGGCTTCAACGCCGTTTAATCCAGGCATGAAATTGAGAGAGTAAAAAATGCCGGCAAGCACGACTGCAGTAATAACATGCCATTCACTGATGAAACCGAAAGCCGGGATTTTGAAGTACATGCTCGCTCAAGAAAATAATGCCCGCACGACTTTTTAACCGCTTAGCTAGAAAAAGGTCGTTTCACAACCCGTAAACGGCGTCATCAATATCCTTAGAAACGCAGCCATTAACTCTAGATTTGCCAAGACCAAAAATATTTAGTAAACCCAGTTCTGAAGTTTTCATGGCTATCAAACTAATTTCATCACCTAGCTTAAAAATACTTTTTGCGGTGAAAATCAGCCTAGTTTCTTAACGATGCCCTTGGTGGCGTCAACTTCAACCATTTCACCGTCGCGCAGGGCTTTGGTTGCAATTTTCGTTCCAACGACACACGGGACGCCAAGTTCCCTTGCAACTATGGCCGCGTGGCTAAGCAAACCGCCTTCGTTCGTCACTATGGCAGCGGCCCGTTCCATTGCCGGAACGTAGGCGGGAGTGGTTGCCGGGGCAACGAGAACCTCTCCTTTGCGGACTTTGTTCAAGTCGGTTGAAGTCAGCAAAATCCTCACTATTCCACGAACGACGCCCGGCGATGCAGCCTGGCCCTTGAGCTCGCGCAAGTGCGTGAAGTCCTCTTCGAGCTTTTTCTCTTCGGCATAATACTTTTGAAACTCTTCACCCGTGAGAATGCCGATTTTGCCTTGCTCGTAAATCAACGCATGGTCTTGGGCCCGCAGGTCAAGGTGCGCCTTGAATTCATCGTCAGCTTTTTTGCCCGATTCAAGAAAGCCGCCTATTTCATAGGGAAGCATTTGAATCAATTGTTTGTAATCCAAGCCCAACCGGCCGGCAATTTCAGTGAAGAACGGCCGCATCTTGAAGCCAAGGTAGGTGTAAGCTTCGTCAAAGTCGTTGGCTGCAAAAGCTATTTCCTTGACCGTCTGGATTTTCAGTGCAGTTTCTTCGGAAAGCTTCAGGCGGGAAATAAGCTCGCGAGTTTTCTCTCCTGAAAGGGCTTGCTTCTGCAAATCCGCTTTTTCTTTCGCCAAATCCTTGCCGGCCAAGTGTTTCAGCCGCTCGAGCACGTCTTGCTTTGAGTAAGGCTGCCGGCCGAAAAAGTACATGCCGAGGAAAGCATACTTTTGAAGGTGCTCTTCGACCAGCGCAGACACGTCAGGGGAATCGAAACCGCTAGTCAAAGCAGTTTCGGCAATTCGAACCAAATCCTCTTTTTCTTTCCTAACGTCAGAAGGCTTGTCTGCAGTGAAAAAGACGTTCAAAACCTCGCTTTGCTCTTCCACTCCCGCAACTGCAGAAGCAACGTCTGCGGTGACGAGGTCGGGGTAAAACTTGTTCAGCATGACGTAGTGGTAAGCCCTGCGAAAAATTCTTTGGTTGAGCTTGCGGAAATCATTGAGCTTTACAAGCAGTTCCTTGTCACCCAAAGAAGGCAAATCCAACGAAGCAATTCCGTCGCTAAAAATTCGAGCTTCCTCCAAGTCCTTCTCGTAGGCCTGCATCAGCCGCAGTACGGTACCGGGATTATTCGCCTCAAGGTTTTTCAAAGTTTCAACGTAATCCTCAAGGTCTTTTTCCGACATCCACCGGGCGTCGTTGAACTGGCGGTAGCGGCGAGGGATATACTCGAATTCACACTCGGCCTTTCCTTCATTAAAAACTCGGTAGGCATCCATCACTCCGCCTATTAGCAGTATTTCAAAACTCTTGCCCCTTCTCGCTATTTCCTGCCAAACTACCTTTCCACTCATCTCATTCCACCTTCCTAATTAGGCCATTAAACGCATCGACTTCAACAAAATCCCCATTTTGGAACATGCGCGTAGCGTGTTTCGTGCCTACAATGCAAGGGACTTGCAGCTCCCGCGAGACGATTGCGGCATGGCACGTTATCCCGCCTTCATCCGTAACAATCGCGCTGGCTTTTTTCATGGCCGGGACGAAATCAGGGCCGGTCATTGGAGTGATTAAAACCTCGCCTTGCTTGAAGCTTGCAAGCTGGTCGAGAGAAAAAATCACCCGTGCCGTTCCACGAACGACGCTGCCGGCAAAAGCCACATTGCCCTTAACTGAGTTTCCCACGACCGCATCATCAGAATACTCGTAGCCCATTTTCTTGAAAGCTGGGAGATAATCGCTGCCGGCAAAAATCCGGTTGACCGAGTAAACAAAACCCTGTTCCCTTGAAAGCACTTCAAACCAGTTCGGCTCTTGCCCCAGCACGAGCTTCCTCAAATCCTCGTCCGAAAGGAACTTGCTCAACCCTTCGGGCTTGTCCAAATCGCGGAGGTTTTGCTTTACCAGCCTTTGCGCCACGGAATCCACGATTTCAAACAGCCCTTCGCTCTGCTTCCTGTCTTCGAAAGCGGTCGAAATCAGTTCGTCCGCACTGTCCGGCACCATGGCCTTCAGAGTCTCGCTCCAGTCTGTAGGAATTTTAATTGCCATCCTGAACGTCGGATAAATGCGCTGGAAAGAGTTTTTCAAGCCCTCAAAAGCAGCCAAATCCATTCTTGGTTTTTTTTCCATTGCAGCAATAACGCGTTTGAGTTCTGCAACGTTCTCGCGGAACTTTTTGCTGCCGGCCAAGTAATAGCCCGGGTCGCTTGCGATTTTCTCGCAAACGGCATCCTGCGTTTCTCCCGCCGCCTTTTCAAGCCCGAAGCAGGTTATCGTAAGCCCGTTGCCAACAAAAGCCTGGTCGGTGTAGGAAACGCGAAAGTCTTTCTTGAAGCTTCCGGTGATTGCCTGGTCCCACCACTGGATGAAAAACAGGGAAACGTCGCGGGAGAATATTTTCACGAGTTTTTCAGACATTCGCACCGCCCTCGATTTTTCGCACTATGCCTTTTACGGCATCGACTTCGACTTCATCGCCGTCCTTGAGCCACCTGGTGGCGAGCTTGGTGCCAATGACGCAAGGCACGCCCAATTCCCTGGAAACGATTGCCGCGTGGGAGGTAATTCCGCCCATGTCCGTGACAATGGCGGCCGCTTTCCTCATTGCAGGCACTAGCTCGGGGTTGGTCTGCACTGAAACGAGAATGTCGCCCTTGATTATTTTCTCCATGTCTTCAATGGAGTTCACTATTTTCACGAAGCCCCTGGCGAATCCCTTGCTTGCAACGTGCCCCGTGATTTCCTTTACCGAATGGTCTTCGGCTTTTTTCTCGACCGAGACGGATTGCAAGAGTTTTTTCAAATCATGGCCATATTTCAGGTCGTAATTTTCCCCATCTAGGGTTATGTAGCCGCAGTAGTCCTGGCGTTCTTTCAAAAGCTTGAGCTCAGGCACTACGCCCTGTTCAAGCATTTGAAGTATTTCGTCTTTAGCGCACGACCGCACGTCATCCAAAGTCAATCCGAACCGCCGAGCAGTTTCCGCAGAAAGCAAGTCAAGCGTGAAAGAAGCAAGGCTCATCAGTTCCTTGCGGTAGGCCTTGAGGAAACTGGCGTGCTTGCCCACGGTTATCAAATGCGATTCTTCTGCGTTGAGGCCGAGGCGCGTGAGAAATTCGGCCCTCTTTTCATCCATGATGCGTTGTTTTAACTGCGCGGCAAGCAATTCCCCTTCGACATTGCCTTTTTCAATTATGGCAGCAAGCTCTCCAATGAGCGCAGCCCTCGTCAAAGCGGGACCGGTATAACCGTAGTTGACCCAGCAGAATCTTGAAACGTGGCCGTCCATCAAATCGCTTATTTTCGTGCCTGCAATTGCCTTTTCCACGGCATCCAAATCCCCGCTTTTGAACGATTCGGCCACTTGCGATTCGCTTGAAATGGCCAGGGCTATTGACAAAGCGTTTTGCCTCATGCGGGAAGCTTCAAGCTCTGCCTTCGGAAAAGTGAGGACATTAAAATAGTCGCTGGCAAACTCTGGAAAACCATGCTCGCCAGTCTTTCGTTCAACAAGCGCCTTAAGCGCATTGGTCAAGAACAGGTTGTGCACTTCCGCGGAAACAACGTAAATCCCGTAGTGGCAGATGCCCAAGTAATTCTTGAAAATTTTCTTGTAGTAACCGGCAAGTTGTTCGTTCGTCAAATCCGGCAGGTTAGCGCTCCGTATCTGCGATGCATTCTGCTGCAACTCAACACCAATGGCAAGCGTGTTTTTCTCTATCCAAGGCAGGAAGCCCTTGTCGTTTTGAAGCTTTGCAAGGCAGCGTGAGCCGAGCTCGTCGAACTCCTCGACCTTCACAAACCAGTTGAGTGAATTTCCGATGAATTCCATTATCGTCGGCTTGAAATCGATACCGCAAGTTTGCAAAACCTGCTGGTCGTGAAAGCCGTGGTCGTTCAGCGAAACGTGCAAGAGGCAAATGCCGTGGTCAAACCAAGCCGCCTCGTAACCTTTTTCCAATTCCATGAAAATTACCTCACTCAGCTATCTTTCGGATAATGCCCTTCGTCGCATCTACCTCGACCAAGTCACCGTCTTTGAAAGCTTTAGTCACTATTTTGGTTCCCACTACGCAGGGTATTCCCAACTCGCGCGACACGATAGCAGCGTGGCAAGTGATTCCACCCTCGTCAGTAACGATCGCGCCTGCCTTTTTCATTGCAGGAACGAGGTTGGGGTTTGTTGCAAAGGAAATGAGGATGTCGCCTTGGTTCATTTTCGCCATGTCTTCAGCCTTGGCTATGAATTTCACAATCCCACGCACCAAGCCCGGGCAGGCGGTAGTTCCCTTCAATTCCCGCACGTTTTCAGCAGCTTGAGAGTCGTGCTTTTCAATCCCGGCAAAAAATGCCTCGGCTTTCTCTCCAACCAAAAAATGTTCCACGCCGTTTTCCGCGAAAAACACTGAAAACGCTATGCGCTCGTTTAGCATTGCAACGTCAGCAGGCGCACCTTCCAACGCCCGCTTCAGCTCAGCCCTAGTCATGTACTTGAGCTGTTTTACGCTCAAGCCTAGGCGCCTTGCTATTTCTGCCAAAAGAGCTTCGGCGCAGCGCTGGCCGTAGACTACGGTTTCCTTGCGCAAGCCCTTGAGAAAGAGAAAATTCTTGGCAACATCAATCCAGTAAGCCTCTTGTCCGGCCAAGCGGAGCCTTGCAGCAAGGTCTTTTTGCTTTTCCACCAAGGTTTTTTCCTTTACGCGGAGTTCCTCGAGTTTCTCACTGGCTATGACGCCCTGGGACAATTCAGCCTGCAGCGTTTCAACAAAATAATCTGCCTTCAACAGCATTGGCCCGTCAAAATGGTATTGAAGCCAGTCGTAATTCTCAACATGATTATCAATAGCCGCGTGAAATCCAGGGTATTTCGCAGGAAGAACACCGAGTATTTTTTCCGTCTTTTCCTTTGAAAACAATTCAAGCAATTCCGGGCTTTCCTGGACCTTTTTCAATAGAACGAAAAAGTCCTCATCCTGCTTTTGCAAAGCGCTTTTCTCGTTTGGCGTGAGCAAAACGCTGAAAGCCTCGCCCACGGTCACTCCACTGCCTGAAGCGCGTATACTCCCCTCAAGCAGTGCAGTCAGCCTGTCGCTGAAAATATTGTTGTTGAAATCCGGTGTGTTGATAACGTGGCCAAAAACGTTCATTGTCACGAAACGCGAAAAAAGCTTTTCGAAAGCCTCGTACAGCTGGACGTTGGAAAAAGGGCCGAAATCCTGCTTTTTCAAAAATGCAGCGTAATCCCTGACTTCCTGGACTGCTATCCTCTCGCCTCCAGTTACAAGANNAGGGTCCTCGAGCTTCAGCAGGCAAGTGTTTCCCTGTTCGGCCCAGCGTTCTGCAACAACCGCGTAAGTGGCATGGGAGTTTTCACCCTTGAATGCGGTTATGAAAGTCTGGTCGTGCTTGCCTAGAAATTCGGCCGTATGCCCAGTAGCCGCAACCGCATAGGCAGTAACGTGAATCAGCGGCGAGACGTAATACTCCTCACCCCAAACCTTCAAACCCATTTTCCCACCAATCTCCAATAATTTCATCCACTCGCGACATTAGGTTGAAATAGGCATACGCCTATTCTGCCTTTGGCAAGGCTAATGCCCGCTGCCATGGCCGGCTTCTTGCGCAGGGCCTTTGCCCGCACCAATGCCCGCAATGCCTTCAAGCCTCTTGCTGAAATCCAGCTTGTTGCCGAAGAGCAAGACTCCGACAAGCATTGCGCCCAGCGTGAGCACGTCCTGGCTTGCAAGAAAGGCAATGAAGCCGTTCCGCAAGTCGTCTATTGACACGAAAGCCAAAACTATTGCAACGTCAAGCAAGCGCATTTTCATTCCACATCCGTTCAATTGTAAATGCCTGGTTCATTTTCCAT
>DUGE01000064.1 GCA_013331595.1 Microcaldota archaeon
GTCAACGACAACCTCAACCTATTGAAAGCATTAACCCGACTTTTTCAACAAAGCCATTTGTCTGATTACTTCCTTATCTTTCAAGTCGAATTCGCTTCGTTTTCTCAGTTCGAAAACGCAGTTTTCGGAACCCATCGCCTTGCATTGTGTTTCAACACACTCGAATGTAGGTTCCATTAGCGGAACTGCCCAGCCGCCTGCATAATAGCCCCGTTGAAGGTTGCAAACAGGATGGGGAGATTTTCCAAATGTTTTAAGGCGGTTTCTATTTTGAGGCCGTCCGGTTAACTGCCGATTTTGTTTAGTTTGGCGGGCTTCCCGGCTAGCATCACTAAACTCTTTTGCCAGCCGTTATTTCTTCTAACCTTTTCCTTGCTAGCTTGCTTACTTCATTGTCCGGGTCTTCAGTTAATTTGTTAAGCTGGTTGAGTAACGGCTCTTTTTGTTCGGCAATCCTCACTAGCCCAACCAAACTGCTGAGAGCGCGCAGCGCTTTCACCACTTCCGAAGCCTCGGCTGACTTTAATTTTTCACAGGTGATTGTGACCGCCCTTTCGAGCAGTGGCAGGGCTTTGGCCCGCTCAATGCCGCGCAGGTGCCCTGCGCCAAGGGCTTTTGAAAATTCTGCCAGTTCTGCTTCAAGCCAGAATTTTTCTTTCAGTTCTTTCGTTACTTCACTGAATTTTGGCAGCTGGCCTCTCCTGACCAACGCGCCCATTCCTTCCGTCCAGTATGCGCTTACTTCCTCCAGCTGCTTTTCATCAAAAACCCGTTCCGGTGCATATTCGATTGCGGGCTGTCCCGAACGCAGGCGTTTTATGCTGCTGAGGCCGCATTTTTCCTTTAGCGTGTTCCTTATTTTTTGCAGTCCGTGCTCGTCCTTGTATTCTTTGAGCAGTTGTGGATGGCGCATTATCTGCCAGAGGTCGTAGTAATCGCGGCTTTTGGCCCGCTGCATTGTGGAGCGGGCTTTTTCCAGCAGTATTTCAACCAGCGCGTAGCAATGTATCTTGAAGGGAGTTAAATCGGAGTATTTCTTCTCGTTTGAAAGTTCTTCTTTAGCGTTGTAAATTACGTGCTCGTTAAAACTCAGGTCTAGTTTTATCCTGCCGTTTGAGCGTGGGCCGCTGTACCTGACTTGGCAAGTAATGTAATCGTGGTTTTCGCTTTCGTGCCAATCAGTAAGCGTCAGGTTCGGCGCGCCCTCCTGGTTTGCTGCCTTGAGTGCTTCTTCCAATTCCCGCCTTATTTCTTCCAGTCCCATTTTTCCTTCGCTGTAGGCGCTGAAGTCGAGGTCTTCAGACAGCCGGTAGTTTTCAATGTAAACCTTGCTTAGGCAAGTGCCGCCCTTGAAAATCAGGTACTTGAAAAGTTTTGGCCGGGAGTATATTGCCTTAAGCGCCCAGGTGAGGGCGTAGTCTTTCTCGATAACGTCAATAGGATACCCACAATCCCTGGAAATTTTTGTGAGTTCTTCCTTGCTTATCATGCCAGCGCCTTTTCCTTAGTCAAATCGACGTTTACTAGGAGGCCCCATCTGCTGGAATGGCGTCCTTCACGCTTGCCCCGGGGCGAGAGCAACGCGTATCCCTTTGTCGCCTTGAGCTTGATTCTGCGAACAATCTCTCCAGACAAGGGCACGCCCATCATTTCGCACAGGAAACCCAAGCGCTTTAGAACTGCGCCGTTGCCAGAACGCTCGGCATAACTGACGACCTTAGGAAAATCGAGTGTTTCCTTTGCAATAAATAGCGCTTTGGCTACTTCCTCCATCCCGCCGCAGTATTCGGGCCGGTCCAGCGCATCAACAATAGTCTTTTCCGGGTCTGAAAACTCAATTTCGTGCCCTCGTTCCACGATTTTGACCCTTCCGAAAAACTTTCGTTTTGTGACAGCAATGAACCGGTATTCGACTCCGTGAATGACCCGGTTCTTCAACGGCGAAGTAACGATTGTGTTGACCACAAGTGGGACTTGTTCTGTCCATGCGTACTTATGGAGAGCATTGTAAAAACCGATATAGCAAGGTGAGGCAAGCTTTGACGCGATGTAGTAGCGGTCTTCAGTCCATTTCGGCCTGCTGCCGGCACTCAATTCGAGGCCTAAGTAAACGCCCCTTGCAAGCCGCTCCAGCCATTGCTTCTTTACGAGTTTTGAAGCCATTTTACGGGCTTTCAAGCGCGAGCCGAGCTTTGCTTGCAAATCTCCAAGCGTAAACAGCGTCTTTCCTTCTGCTGCTAGGTCTGCAATAGTTCTAGCTTCCAAACCCCCCAAACCTCTCCTAATAGCCACTAAAATCCCCCAATATAGTATTATCGATTAATTAACTATTAATATTTATATCTATGCATCATCTAAAAGACTCAATTAGAGTATTATTGATAAGTGGGAGATATATTCAAACTGATCGTTAGTTTGGGTTGTGTTTTTTTTTTGGGGGGGGGTCTTATGGTTCTAATGAGCCGAAAGTGGCAAGAGTTCTGACGCCATTAGGCGTCTGGTGAATTGCCCGGCAAAATGGAAGCGCGCAAGCTCCAATTCTTTTTGTTCTTGTTTTTCGTCATACTGCCAGCGGCGCGCCGGCCTTGGAAAAAGCTAATCTAATTAAGATTAAAAACCCAATGCCTTCTGCTATTTCCGGGTGGCTTTTATGGTTCGTTTTGCGCACATGTCTGACGTGCATCTTGGCGCTTTCCGCGAGAAGGAACTGCGAGAGTTGAACATCGGCGCTTTCGAGAAGGCCGTTGACGTTTGCCTCGAGCGCAAGGCCGATTTTGTTATTATAGCGGGAGATTTTTTCGACATTGCACTGCCCGAAATGTCTGTGGTGGATAGGGCAGTGCGCAAGATGCGAGAGGCCCAACAACAAGGCCTGGTTTTTTATCTTGTTTACGGGTCTCACGATTATTCCCCAACTGAAACGAGCATTATTGATGTCTTGTGCAGTGCTGGTGTTTTGGTGAAAGTTTCAGCTTTTGAAAAGCCGCTGGGAATTGAAGGGGAGAAGGCGACGCTGAAAGTTTTCAAGGACGGGAAGACTGGCGTGCATTTTGCCGGGCTTTCAGCCCGGGCTAGGGCTTTGGAAGAGAAGGATTTCGGGAAAATCGATTTTTCCAACCTTGCAAGCGTGCCTAATCCAAAGGTCTTCATTTTCCACTCTGCAGTCACCGAATTCGTTTCAGAGGAATTGCGGGGCTTCGGGGGCGGAGTTTCAATCCGTTCGCTCCCGCAGGGCTTTGACTATTATGCAACTGGTCATGTTCATCTGCCGCAGGTAATCCGTGATGATGCCTTGAAAGGGAAGCCGTTAGTCTATCCAGGCCCACTGTTTGCCTCGGACTACCGTGATTTGGAGGCGTTAAGCAGGGAGAAGCACGGCTTTTGGTTTTGCACTTTGGAAAACGGCGAGTCGAAAGTCGAGCGCATCGAGTTGAACGTTTGCGACGTGGAGTTTTTTGATTACGATGCGGGCGGGAAAGTTTCTCTGGCTGTCCAGCAGGAGGTTAGTGCGCTTATCGATTCCAGGAATTTGGATGGCAAAGTGGTTTTGGTTCGCTTGCACGGGGTGCTCCAGCAGGGTGCGAGCTTGAGGGACGTTCCTTTCACCTCGTTCCGCGAGAAGGCCGCGCAAAAGGGCGCGAGGGTTTTTTACTTGAATAGGAATTCGCTGGAAGAGGCGGAAAAGCGCGAGCTGGTTTTAAACCCGGCTAATGCCTTGCAGATTGAAGACGAGCTTTTCAAGAAGAGCTTGGCGCAGCTGGCAGTGGGTGAGGGCTTGAAGGGCGATAGGGGTTTGGCGCTTTCAAAGAAGCTTTTGGAGTCGCTCAAGTCGGAACAGGCGGCCGGGGAAGCGAAGGGAGATTTCGAACAGCGCTTGGCGCGAGAGGCGAAGAAAGTTTTTGAATTGAGTTGAATGTAATGTTTGGTATTATAGCAAACCAAGAAAGTCTTTCGGTTGATTTTTCTTGGTTTGCGACTAGCAATCTCGGCAAAATGCCGAATTACTTTCCGAGATTGCTATAGTTTGGTGTGGTTTGGAAAGATTTGAAAGATGTTTTTGGCGCTGAAAAATTGCAGGGAAGCTTAGGCACTTTACTGGCGCAGGTTTACGGTGTGAAAAATGTTGTTGAACAAGCTCGAGTTGAAGAACATCCGTAGCTATGCCGATGCCACCGTCAACTTTCCTGAGGGCGTGGTGCTG
This sequence comes from Microcaldota archaeon, assembly GCA_013331595.1. The sequence continues at coordinate 4,202 of DUGE01000064.1, forward strand.
TTCGAGGGTGATGTTGGTTCGGGCAAGAGCAGCGTGCTTTACGCGCTGGAATTCGCCTTGTTCGGCCTGGGCGATTTGAATGCCGCATTTTTACTTAGGAATTCCGCCCAGAGCGGGTCCGTGAAAGTCAATTTCACCGTAAACGGCAGGGCGTTTGAAGTTTACCGTTCGATCGAACGGAAGAAAACTATCCAACAGGGCGAGTGCTGGGTTGTGGAAGACGGAAGGAAGACGATTTACACCGCCTCTGAAATGAAGCCCGCCGTCCTGAAGATTCTTGGCTTCAAGGAGCCGCCGAACCCCCGTTCGCAGTCGATAATCTACCGCTATGCCGTTTTCACGCCTCAGGAGGAAATGAAGAAGATTCTTGAGGAAAAGCCCGAGGACCGCATGCAGACTTTGCGCAAGAGCTTCGGGATTGAAGAGTACCGCGTTGCGCGCGATAACGCTTCAATTATCCTGAAGGATTTGCGTGAGGAACTGCGGTTTTTGGAAGGCCAGGCTTCTGACCTGCCTTCGTTATTGCAGGAGGAGACTGTTTTTTCGCAAAAAATATCCGAGTTGGAACGCTCTTTCACCCAGGCTTCCCTCCAGGCATCGGATTCGGAAAAAAAGCTTTCCGATGCGAAGGGAAAATTCAGCCTTTTACAGTCGCAGTTGTCTTCCTTGCGCTCGCTCCAGGCCGAATTGCCTTTGCTTCAAAAGCGGCTGGAGGAAAAGCGTTCTTTCGTCCGTGACGCGTCCGAGCAGGAGGTTTTTCTTGTTGGTGAAGCGGGTGACTTGAAGCAGCAGGTTTCTGAAATAAGAATAGTTTCCGTTGATTACTCGAAAACCCAAGAGGAATACCGGAAAAAGCGCGCGGACGTGGCTGCGTTGACTAATGAAATGGGCGGGCTTCAGGCAAAGCAAAGGGATTACGCGCAGTTGAAGGAAAAAGGCGTTTGCCCCACTTGCCTGCAGGAGATAGCGGGCGATTTCGACAAGCATTTCTCGGAATTGGCCGTGCTCGTTTCGGAAAAGCAGTTCGCCTTGGAGAAATTCAAGGCAGAGGAAGAGGATTTGTCCGTGCTTTTGGAGCAGGCAGTGCAGCAGAACGCTTCGATGCAGCGGAAAAGCGATTTGGAAAAACGGCTTGGGAAAAACTCTTTGGAACTTGCGTCCTTGAAGCAGAAGAAATCTGCCGCAGAAGCGGAAATCCCTGTTCTTGAACAATCGGTTTCTGAAAAGCAGGGCAAGCTCGGCTCGCTTCAGGGCATTGAGTCTGATGCTAAAGAGTTGGAAAAACAGGTTGTTTCGCTCGAATCTGGCTTTAAGTCGTCGTTTTCTGAAAAAACGCGCGCCGAAGCGCAGTTGCAGGACTCCCGCTCAAGGCTTTCCGACTTGCAAAAGCGGATTTCGGAAAAGCAGGTGCACCAACGGAATATTTTGAAGTTGAGGGAGCGCAAGTCTTGGCTTGAAGACCATTTTGTCGCCTGCCTTTCCCTAATTGAGACGCAAGTGCTGTCTAGTTTGAACCGCGAGTTCGACGGGCTTTTCAAGAAATGGTTTTCGCTTTTGGTGGAAAGCGGGGACTTGAACGTTTATGCGAACGGGCAGTTCGAGCCCATGGTGGAAATAAACGGCTACGAGCACCCGTACACCACTCTTTCGGGCGGGGAGAAGAGCGCCTTGGCTTTAGCCTACCGTCTTGCCTTGAATGCCATAGTAAAGAGCGTGAGCGCCTCGATGCAGGAGAACCTCGTTATACTTGACGAGCCTACGGATGGCTTTTCTAAAGAACAGTTGTCGAGAATGCGTGCGGTGCTGAAGGAATTGAATTCCAAGCAGGTTTTGCTCGTTTCCCACGAGCGCGAGCTGGAAGCTTTTGCGGACAAGGTTTTCTTCGTCCAAAAGAAGGACGGGCTTTCGGAAGTTTCCTCCTGAGTTGAGTTTTACTCCCTTTTTGAAAGCCACAATTTGAATATCGGGTCCTCCAAGTCATATCTGCCTTCGCTCGTTTTTTCAGCGACTCCCTTTTCCTCCAGGTACTGCAAGACTTTAACCGTGTTCGAGCTTTTTTCCCCTACTTTTTCCTCCAATTCCGAGGGGAAGCAAGGCCCGCTCAAGCTTAAGGCTTTGGCGACCACCTTTTCCTTCGGGGGCAGTTTTTCAAGCTCTTCCATGAACAAGATCGTTCCCTCTTCCTTCAGGAAGCGTTCAACCGCCGAACCGATCGCTTTCCTGCTGATTTTTTGTTTTTCAAGGGTTTTTCCAATCGCCTGGGCATAGAACGGGAAGCCCTTGCAAAATCCAAAAACCATTTTCGCCTCCTCTTCAGAAAATTTTCTTTCGGCATTCCTCTCCATCAGTTCCTTGATGTGTTTTTCTTCCAGTGGCGCAACTTCCCTCACTATCAACTGCCTGTAAAGGGCGGAAGTCGAGGATAAAACCGCAATTTCCATCGTTTTCCTGATTGAGCCGGCAATGCACAGGATGACGTTTTTTTTAGTTTCGTAGGAAGTCCTGAGGCTTTTGACTATTTGCTCCCCGAAGCGCGAGCCGTTTTTGATTTTCATTACCAAAGGGAACTCGTCAATTATCAGCACGCACCTTGTCCCTGTTTCTTCGGCAAGATTTTCGGCCACCTGCAGGACACTCTCCAAGAGCAGCGCAGGCTCCCGCTTTTCGTGTCGTGCGGCTGCTTGAAAAACCAGTTCCAGTTCGCCCTTTAATTTAACGCTTATCTTCAGCTCTTCCAGCATTCTCTTCAATTCCCTAACCGAAGCTTCCAGGAAGTCGCTCGCCCTGTGCTTTAACGATAACCTCTCCTTGTATGCTTCAAGTATTTCCGCCGTTGCCAGCCTCGAAAATTCTTCAATCGTGTTCTCAGTCAGCCTCCACATTGAAAAATAGACCGGGACGACCCAACCATTTTTTTCAAGTTTTCTTTTCGCTTCGAGGAGGACGGAAGTTTTCCCTATCCTCCTTCTGCCATAGAGCGCAAAACCCATCCTGGTTTTCCTGTCCGAAAGAGTCTCCACCATTTCCCTGAGCAGTTCCTGCCTGTTTACAAAATCCTTGCCTTCTGCAGGCGCAAGTGTGAACGCCATTTAACCATCCCCCCAGCACTACGCCACTAATAAGTTTATTACTAACAAATTTATTAGTAAAGTATAAATGCCTTCCGGAGGGTTTTCTTCGCTCAAAGGAAAGGTGGGAGGTCGGTTGTTTCCTGATTTCAGGCTGCCCTTGTTTTTGGCTGTTGAATAGTGCGGTTTAGTGCATTCCTTATGTCCTCAGGCCTTTTGTGGCCGCTCACTGCGGCAATTGCCCTTACAAAACCGGCTGTCAGTGTTTCTCTTTCTCCAGCTGGCCTTTGTTGACTGTGCATTAACTGCATTGAACTTGCGAAAGATCTTTTCAAACGTTCTATTTCCATTGCTGTCAGAGTAACATGTCTGGGTAAAGTTCTTCCTGCTTTTCTGAACAGTTCTTCGTGTGTCCCTTCCACTAGAGCAAGCGGCAATTGCCTTCTTTGCTCGGCCTTAAGCCCACTGAAAAGGAGCCGGGCTTTGCTTAGCGTTCTTGCAGGCATAATTGAAAAGTGTTTTGCAGCGTATTTAATTCTTTCCCAGCTGGGCTGGCTTCAACTAAAAGAAATTGATGGTTTTGCATCCTCAACAGGGTTTCATGGTTTTTTGAAAAACAGGATGTTTTCCTGGGCGTCGTGCTCTTTCTTTCCGCTATACATGATATACGCAAGCAAAACTGCAGCAACGGCTACCAGTGTAAATTCCGATTGTTCGAAACTGCTTTCAAACGAAGAGCTGATGAACGGCAGCAAGAGCAGGAGGGAGCTTAGGGCAACTATTGACGCGAAACGGGGTATGTTCCTGTCCTGTTTTTTTGCCGCAAGGGCGATGATGCTTCCGCGTATTCCGAGCGCAAAAACTGCGGTAGCGGCAAGCACTGTAATTTGCACTATGGAAAATCTAAGGATGGTAATTCCAGCAAGGCTGGGAACTAGGTTCGCAATGCTTCCAAAAACCAGGATTCCGATGGCCGCTATCCAGTAGAATATTGTTTCTTTTACCGCCACGAAGCTGGTTTTTCCGGCACTTTCAAGGGATTTGATTGCCCCGACAAAAACCTTGGAAACGTCTTTTGTTGTTGTGCGAACTGCTTTTGGCGTTGCCTTGCTTAGGAATCCGCTCAGGCCTTCAAACTTGTCGAGGGAAGCGGCGCTTGCCAATGTTGAAAAGAATACTATTGCCGCCGTTGTTCCAAGCAGGTCAAATCCAACTGCCATGCTGCCTTCCTTTGCTATGATTAGAGAGAATTCTCCCACCGAGAGCATTGCCAGGCCTGAAAATACCGCCTGGCTTCTTGTAAAACCAAGGAGGAACGTGCTTGCGGAAGTTGCAATGAATTTGAAGAGCATGTTTGCAATTACGAGGACAATTATTATCCATGCATTCTGCTGGATTGAGCCTACATCTATGAGCATTCCGATTGATAGGAAGAATATTGAGGAAAACGCCAGGATGAACGGCGAGATGCTTTTTTCAAGCAGTTCTCCCTTAGGGAGTGAAGCGACTATGCTTCCGGCAAGAAACGCGCCTATTGATGGCGTAAGGCCTATGACCTCGGCGAAATAGCTGAAGCCAACCCCGACGCTCAGGGCGAGCAGTGTCATCGTTTCAGCTGCCTGGTATTTTATGAAGTAATCCAGTATGAAAGAAAGCACTTTCCGGACTATGATGTAGGCTGCCACGAGGGCAAGGATTGAGATGGATATTGAGGCGGCAATTGCATTTGCCTGGATTTGCCCGTTTCCAATGTTGGAGAAAACCGCAAGGGCAAAAACGGCGAAAATGTCTTCAATGACCAGGGATGCTATGAGGATTGGCACTTCCTTTCTTTGCAGGTAGTTTTTCTGCTCCACGATTTTTATCATGAGGGCAGTTGAAGTGATTGAGAGTATTGCGCCAAGGTATAGGGCGCCGACCTGGCTGAAGCCGAGGAAAACCGCCAGTTGGAACGTAAGGAAAAATACTATTGACAGTTTCAAAACCGCTATGGCCAAAACTCTTATGCCCATCTGGGCGAGTTTTGAGGCGCTGAATTCCGAGCCTATGGCGAATAGCAGTAGGATTGCGCCTATCTCGGAAAAAAGGTTGATGCTGTCGTTTTGTGAAATCAACCCGAGCAAGTGCGGCCCGACAACCGCGCCCGCCAAGAGCAGGCCTAGGACTGGCGGGGTTTTGAACCTGTTCGCCAAAACGCCGGCTATGGTTGCAAATAGGACTAGTATCCCTAAGTCAATGAGGACTGCCATTCTATTTTAACTCCGTTTCCGATTATTTCCTACGTGGGTAAATGGAAATAATAACTCGAAACGTGGTCAAAAAGCTTTTCGTTCCTGCCCCTTCAAGCCACAAGGGCCAGAATGGCGTGCTGTTGGCCATTGGCGGTTCGGAGAAATACCACGGCGCGCCTTTGCTTGCCATAAACGCAGCCTCGCGTTTTGTTGATTTGGTTTACTTCTACTCTCCTGCAAAGCTCAATCACGCGGTTCTTGCAAAAATGAAAAGTTCGAGCAATTGCTTCATCTCCCTGCCCAAAAAAGACGTTTTTTCCGTTGCAGCGAAATGCGATTGCATTCTAATTGGGAACGGCTTGGAGTTGAACGCCAGGAACAAGCGGCTTGTGAATGCGTTGCTGCGAAAGTTCCCGCACAAGAAAATTGTTTTGGACGCTGCGGCGCTGCACTTGGCCGATGCAAACTTGCTGGGTCCTAATACTTTAGTTGCGCCCCACCCGCTTGAGTTCAAGGCTTTGTTTGGCGTTGTAGCTTCGCCGGAAGAGGTAAAGCGCCAGGCGCACGTTCATGACTGCGTTGTTTTGCTGAAGAAGGGCTTTTGTTTCATTACTGACGGCTTTGCCCTGGCGCAAAACAAGAACGGGAACCAAGGAATGACTAAAGGCGGAACGGGCGACGTGCTTGCGGGCCTTGCCGCCGCATTTGCTTGCAAAAACCCCCTGTTGCTTTCGGCCGAGGCTGCCGCTTTCCTTAACGGCCTTGCGGGCGATATGCTGAAAAAGAAGAAAGGCTTGAACTATAATGCGGACGACTTGGCTGAAGAACTGCCGTTCGCTTTCGCGAAATTGAGGGGGATGAGAAAATGACGGTAGTTGCTGTTTCGATTCCTTCGTGGGTTCTCCTTGTTGCAGGAATAATCTTGATTTTGCTTGCCGTTGCCTTAGTCTATTGGCTGAAAAACTTTCTCGCCAACAGCCTTTTGGGTGTTGCTGCACTGCTGGTCATAAATTATTTGGGCGCTGGCCTGGGCTTGAACGTTCCCCTAAACTTGATTACTGTTTTGGTTTGCGGCGTGTTGGGCTTGGCCGGCGCAGGGCTTTTGCTGCTCTTGGCGTTTTTCGGAATCAAAATAGTTTGAATTTTTATTTCCTTGCCGGTTTTCTTCGTCTAGGCCGACCTTCCAAAATTTTCTCCCTAATTCCTTGCAAAAAATCGGTCCAGGCTTGTTTTTTTGCGTCGCCTTGAAGTAAGTGAGCTCCATGCATTGTGACTTTCAAAAATTCATCGTGGGGGCTTGGGCCGCCGTACTCGTGTACTATGAATCCTCTTTTTTTCGCTTCTCTCAAAACTTCCTTAAACCTTTTTACTTTTTCAACTTCTTCTGTGCGGGAGTATTCTCCGCGAGTAGGTTCGTGGAAGAATTCTATGGATGTAGTTATTTCTTTTTCGTCAGAGTTTGGTAGCTCATGTTTTCCAATAGTGCGGCGTTCAAATCTTTTTTTAGGAATTACGTCGAACTGAGTCGGCTCTCCGTGTTTCATCAGTCTTTTCAGTTCGGCTAAAGATTTCTGCGCTAGTAACGGAGGATTTGGAACATGGATGCGCGCTAATCCAACTAGCTTTTTTCCTAATTCTCTAGCCATTTTCAATCCAACCTATTTGGGATTTAGCTTAAATATTGTTCCTGAATGCTGAAGGGCAAATGTCGTTCAAAACGCACTCGCCGCATTTAGGGTTGCGCGGGAGGCAAGTGTTTTGGCCGTGGAGAACAAGAAGGTTGTTCACGTCAATCCAATTGCCTTTAGGAATGAGTTTCATTAGTGCGGTTTCCGCTTTTTCAGGAGTTTTTTCTTCATGCCACCCTAGCCTTTTTCCAACCCTAAAAACGTGAACGTCGACAGGAATTGCCGGAGTGCGGAATGCATAGACCAAGACACAACCAGCAACCTTCCTTCCAACTCCAGGGAGTTTCAATAACTCTTCCATGATGTCGGGAACTTTTCCGCCGTAATCGCGCAAGAGCATTTGCGCCAACTGCTTGACGTGCCTCGCCTTCACGTGGTAAAACCCCGTATTGTGAATTAGCTTTTCAATGCGTTTTAGCGGTGCGCGCGCTAGCTTTTCAGCGGTCGGGTAAAAGGCGAATAGCGCTGCCGACGCTTTTTCCGTGTTTTCATCGCGAGTGCGGGCGCTCAATACGGTTCCGACTAGGCATTGGAAGGCGTTCATCTTGCGCCCGCTGAAGGCCGTTTGCTTGGCAAAAACTTTGCCCAGGCGTTTCAAGACGGTTTTAGTGTTTGCGGGTTTCACAACAACTTTTGCCTGTGTTTTGTTTTTAACCTATCTCCAAAACCAAAACACCCGATTGTATAATTTTAGGCGTTTAGTGTAAAATTTTTATATCTTTGTATAGTAAGGATAATGGGGTTGGGAGGCAGTATCCCATGAACAGGTGGAAATGCGTTTCCTGCAGCTTCGAGCATGAATATTTCCCTGAGGAGTGCTCGTTTTGCGGCAGCGGAACCATGGTGGAAGTAATAGAATCTTAATGGCAAAAAAAAGAAATGGGGCGCGAAGGCGTTAGTTTCCGTTCGCGCTTTTGCTTGTTGTTTATTCAGCGGATTATCTTTACGAACCGCGCGCCTTTCCTGTCGCCAGCAACGAGCTTTTGCAGCGACTGGATGGACCCGACGTACAAGTCGCCGTTCAATGCTATGGTTGCGCCGCGGCCTGTTTTCGTCGCATTCACCCAAATCACATCACTCGGGTTTTCGCTGAATTTCAGCTTGTTTGCTTGCATTTCACTTGTTTCATTCCCTTCACTCATTCTAACTCACCTGTGCTTTCGTATAAGGGTTCCGTCAATACGCTTGAAAGGTGTTTAATCACCCAGGCCGTCTTCAGTAACGCGGAAAACACATTCGCCGTCCGGCAGGTTGGGAGAATCGACTATGCGCGCTATGCGCTTGTCTTCCTTGCTCCTGCGTAGGTAAAGGCGGTATGTTGACGTGTGTGCAACAATGTTTCCGCCTATTGCCTGTGTCGGGTCGCCGAACATTATTCCAGGGTTGGACATCACTTGGTTCGTCACATACACTGCAATGTTGTATTTCTCCGACATGCGCAGCAGTTGGTGCATGTGCTTATTCAGGAGTTGCTGGCGATTTGCGAGAGTGCCCCTTCCAACGTAGTCGCTGCGGAAATGCCCTGTAAGGGAGTCAACAACCATCATCTTCACGTTTTTTTCCCTGATCATTTCCTCGGCTTTCTCGGCCAACAGCATTTGGTGGTCGGAATTGTAGGCGCGCGCGACGTAAATGTTTTGCAGCACTTGCTCGGGGTCCAATCCTTTTCCAACAGCTATTTGCTTGACCCTCTCAGGGCGAAACGTTCCCTCAGTGTCAATAAATATGACGCTTGCCTCGAGCCCGCCTTTGTCGCGCGGCATTTGCGCGCTGACGCAAAGCTGGAATGCCAACTGGCTTTTTCCGCTTGAAAATTTCCCATGGGCTTCTGTTATGGCTTGGGTTTCCAAACCCTTGCCCCCAAGCAGGTTGTCCAGTTCTTTGCTTCCCGTGGTAACGCATTCAACAAGCTCGCGCTTGCGCATTGCCTCGGTTCCGGTCTCGAAATCCATTTTCAATGCTTTTCTTGCAGCTGCAATCGCCTTTTGTGCAGTAGCATCGCCCAAACCAGCAACTTCGGCCAGTTCTCCTGGCAAAGCGTAGGCTATGGTTTCAATATCGTCGTATCCTGCCTCCTTCAACTTGGCTGCAGAAGCAGCACCAATGCCAGGCAAGTCTTTAATGTCTTTAAGGGTTGTTTCTCCCGTTGCTTCGGCCTTTTTTTTTGCCGCCTTTACCCTAACCTCTTCACCAACTTCTTCAACTTCGAAGACAGCAGGAGCCTCAAGAGAGGCATTTTCGCCCTTCATAATACCACCTTTATTCTTATAGCCCTAAAAGAGCATCAACGCTTTCGTTTGGCGCGTATATAAACTTAATTAGAGTACCGTGCCGATGGCTCGACATCCCTTTTTCTTTGTAAAGAAAAAGGTCTGTCAACCCCAAAAAGAAACACTGGTGTCCGCCACCCCACAAAGAAAACTTTACTTATAGCGAAACCGGAAAGTAATTCGGTATTTTTCCGGTTTTGCTAGTCGCAAACCAAGAAAATTCAACCGAAAGACTTTCTTGGTTTGCTATAGGTAGAAAAGTAGAAATTATTACTGCGGTGTTTCCCTTTTAGGAATTCTGTAATTTCCTATTTGCCTTACAATTAGCGATAAAAATAGCCTTCCTTTTTCAGTACTAGCGGTAAAAACTAGCGTACTTGCTCTTCGTGGTTCTCCTTTCAATTCCCACCGTCCCCCTATACCTGCGATTCTAAGATGTCTGTTTAGCAGCGCTTTAGCTTGCCTATACGTAAGCGTTTTCGAGGTAATTCTATCTAACGCCATTTCTGTTAATTCGTTAATAGCGTTCCGCCCGTGAAGACTACTTCGGTACCCAATTTCTAATAGTCCTCTTTCAGGAATCCGAAAATGGGTTGCACCGACTAGATGTAACGGTCTTCTTTTTGTAGGCATTATTACCAAATTTTTTTTAGGTGTTTTTTGTTAAAATACCTGCCTATCTTAAGCGCGTTTCATTCGTTCGGCGATTCTTAGCGCATCGCGTTTTTTCTCTTCAGTTACTTTAACCAACACCATGCCTTTGCCCGGCTGGCCGTAGCACACGACGCTATCCAAAGGCGCAAACAAATAGGCGGGCAGGGTAAGCAAGTCTTCCTCTCCTTTCACCAAGACGAGCACGCGCTTGTGGTTGTTTATTTCAACCGCCCTTTCCATCGTTTTCGCTGCCTTGGGCGTAATTGTTGAATGGCGGTTTGCAACGCGCACGATCTTGTCGAACTTGCCTGTTGGCGTGAATGAAACTTTCTTCCTCCCTATCATCCCGTCGACAACAACCGCTGAAGGCTTGAGCGCGCTTGGAGCTTTTTCGAAGACCATTGCGCTCGCATCACCCACGACAATTATCTTAAAGGGCTTGAGCTTGCGCAGTTCTTGGAATGCCTTTTCCGTTCTTACGAGTTTGCCGAATGGTCTTTTCATTATGCGCATCGTTTTTTGAGTCAAGTGCAGTGTGGTGGAAAATGCTCTTTCGAAAACGCGGCCTTGGCGGTCAGTCTGCCCTTGGCGGATGCGCGTCGAGGAGATGGGTTTCGCGTCTTCAGAGCCGATGGTTTTAACGAGGATTATCGGCAGCTGCGCAAGGCGGTTTTTCGAGCGTTTTTTGTTTATTGCCATCGCGCCTGAAATAGTTTTTCGCGAGGTCACGATGCAGTCGAAGGCATTTGTTTTGACTGCCGTTGGGCCGTAAACGTCGTTGAGTTTCGCGAGAACCGCCTTCTTGCGGAAACCGTGTTTTTTCAGCCAGGCTTCAAGCTCTTTTTTCCTTTGGGCGTAGGGCTTGACGATTTGGCTGAACTTCTTGTTTTTTCGGACGAATGCATCGCTCGTTATTCCTATCAGGACTTTTTGTGCTGTTGCAAAGGCTTTGCGCAATAGTGTCTCGTGGCCTTTGTGCGTGCGGTCGAAAGTGCCNNGAGGGGGAAACTGCGTTTCCCCCTGCAGCGGGCCCGCCGGGATTTCCTAACGTCCTTTTTCTGGGGTTAAAGCGTCTCCAACCAGTCGTTTTCTTTTGGGGTTGACAGACCTTTTCTTTCCCAAAGAAAAGGGATGTCTTTGGACCCGGATCTCAAGCTCCGCAAGCTCGCATTCTGTCCAGGTTATACTACGGGCCCACCGGGATAATTTGTGGTGAATAAGTATAAAATAAGGTATAAAAGCCAGCGCAAGCGTTATTTTCTTCCTGTTTTGTTTTAATCGGACTTTGCGGTGGTTATTATGGATAAGACGTGTTCAACGTGCGGAAGGCAAGTGCTTAGCGTAACGGCTTTCGCTTGCCCGGGCTGCGGCAAGACGACTATATCGCGCTGTAACGCTTGCAAGCAAGGCAAGAATGCCTATGTTTGCGGCGAGTGCGGCTTTCAAGGCCCGTGATTGCGCGCGTGTGGTATAAATGCCTAAGCGTACGGTTCTCGTTTGCGGTACTTTCGACATACTGCATCCCGGCCACTTGAGTTTTTTTGAAAACGCAAAAAAATACGGCAGTGAGTTGTTTGTTCTTGTGGCTAGGGACTCCAACATAAGAAAAATAAAGCGAAGAAAACCCTTTTTCAACGAAAGAGAGAGGTTGGAAATGGTGTCTTCCCTCGCCATAGTCGATTTTGCTTTCCTAGGGGATAGAATGGATTTTTTCAAGGGCGTTGCCAGCGCTAACCCAAGCGTGCTGGTTTTGGGTTTCGACCAGCGCAATAGCGCTGGTGCAATGCTGGGAATAAAATCAAATGCCAGCGCCGGGGAAATAGAATCGGTTTTCGCTGGAAAAGGGTTGAAAATGAAAGTAGTTTTGCTGGAGAGGGGATTAAACAAGGGCAAGTATTCGAGTTCGGCAATAAAAAATGCCTTGAGAAAAGGAAGGGGTGTTTTGAGTGGGTAAGGTAATGTGCGTAATGAAGGTTTTTCCGGAAGAAGAGCAGAATCTCGAGGAGCTTTTGCAGCGCGTGTTGAAAGTTGAAGGATGCAACACGGCGAAAATCATTGATTATGTTTTCGGAGCGAAAGTGATTCAGGCTTCTTTCATTACCGAGGACGGCAGCGGCAGGGATTTCGAGAGTGAAGTTGCGGCCGTTCAAGGCGTGAGCAACGTGCAAGTTGAGGAAGTGGGTCTCCTCTAGCCGCTTTCTTTTTTCTTTCTAGAACAAAAAAGCTTTTCGAGTTTTTTGCTTATTTTCTTCCAGTGTGAGCCTTTCCAGTAGATTTGGCCGCAGCCGGCGCAAGCCCAGAAGAATTTCTGCTGCCTGAAAACGCGCGGGAAAACTTTTCCTTCCACCTTGTTTTTTGCAATGCGCTTTATTTTACCTCCGCAGCGCGGGCATAATATGAAAGAAGGCGAGTTTTTGGCTTTCAAGCGGAATTTTTCCATTAGTTGCTTCAATTGCTAGAAAGAATCGTTGGTCTTGAACAAAATTACGTGCGCGTAATCCCTTGCTTTCCCGGCAAGCTCCCTGTCGCGCGTGAGCAGCACTGCCTTTTCCTTGATGGCTTTCTTCAAAACCAGCTCGTCGTCCGCATCCCTCTCGTAAAACGTTTTTTGCCCGAGCAGGCGGAGCCAGCGGGTTAGTTTGCCGAGCATGGCGTCTGCAACGAACTCCCGTTGCCTTGCTTTTTGCGTGGGCATTACCACCACGGTTCTCTCTTGAAGAAATAGCGTTGAAGTTCGCCCAGGCAAGGAGCCTCGAACACTTGCTGGTTCCTCCTAACGAGTGCCTGGCGTATTGGCTTCAAGTAATTGGATGCGACGCCCGCGTCAACGGGCGTTTTCTTTATTTTTTCAAGCGCTTGGAAGATGCTGGCGTTTTCTTCAGTCTCCTCAACCACTACCCTCTCGCCTTCAACGTAAGGCCCTCGCAAGGGCTTTTTCCCTTTCAGGAATTCGGCCACTGCCTTGCCGTTCCACGCCGGCGGGCCGATTATTTTCCTTAAGGTTGGCCTTTTTTCGTGGTGGAATTCGAACAGGAGGAATGATTTTCCGTTTGCTTCGAAAGAAGTTGAGCCCATTGGCGGGAATCCTGATAAGGTTAAATTCCTGAAGATGCTTTCCTCCGTTCTCTTCAGTTGCGGGAGTGAAATGTCTTCGACCAAGTCCGGCGCTTTCATTTCAACTAGCGCGATGCTGGTGGCGCGTTTCTCCCATCGCTTGAGAATTTCGCTTTTGGAAATGGCTTTTGGTTTAAAGAAAAAGAATTTTTCGCTTGGCTTTGCGGCAAGGGCGGTGCACAGCGCTATAAAGCGGTTGAGGTTTGTTTCGCTCACGACCGCCCCGGCGTTGCGGTTGCGGTCTATGGCGTCAACGAGCACGAACGGCTCGGAAAACGGTTTTTCCGAATCTCCTTCAATGTCTATGCGCACCGGCGGCTTCCATTTCGCAGCTTCCTTGACGAGATTTTCAAAAGAACGGTAGTTGAGCATCAGATACTCACAAACGAGGCCTGAAAACCCGCGCACGGAAAGCTCTGCGCCGTAAATCCCGTTGTTTTTCAGCAGTTGCTTTAGGACGCGTACGTCTTCCCTCTGCTGCGGCGTGAGCCTGCGCTGCAAGTAATCCATGTGCAGGGGCGAGCGGTCCACTGCGCTTTTGATGCCGCCGTGCGGCTCTGCCACAAAGCAGGGTATTATTTCCACCTTGAAATTGCCGATTCTAGCCTGCAGGTAAGGGTGTTCTGCATAGCGGATAATCCAATTTGCCTTTATGTTTTTCCGCGTGAATTCGAAAGTTTTCTTTACTATGAATTCTTTTTCGAGGCTTGCCGGATATTGGACGAAAATGTCTATGTCGTTGTCCCCGCGCAGGCCTGTGTCGCGTGCTGCAGAGCCGACGAACGAAACCTTAACGCCCCCTATTTTTTGGAGGGTTGCGGCTAGCCCTAGGGCAAAGCGTTTTTCCTCTTGCGCTTCTTGCCCTGTCGGGCTTACTTTGGCCAGAATTTTTCTCTTGAGTGGTGCAAAGCTCATGGTTGGCAAAACTCCCTGCGAATTACTTACTTCGGGCGAGTTTTAAAGGCTTTAACGCCGTCGTTTCAGAAGAGGGTTTTTATTTATTCCCGCCTTACTGGAGTTATGGCTTCAGTTCAGAAGGACTATCCTTTTTCAGACTATAACGTCCAGCAAAAGCTCTCCCAGCAGGAACTGCAGTTTGTCGAGGAGTTCATTGCCGTAATAAACCGCACTTCCAAGCTTTCAGACTTTTGCGAGAAGTACAACCAGAACCAGGCGATGCTGAAAAATTTCCTTGATTCCTTGGACGTAAGCAAGCTGAACATGCCCCTGCCGCGCAAGGAAAAGAGGCTTTTCGAGCAGACTCTTGCAAATGCGCTTCAAGTGCCGAACAAGTTCGAGATTGCGGAAGCTGTTGCAAATCGCGTGCACGGCTTTGTGCTAATACAGCCGTTGTTCGAGGATGAAGAGCTTGAGGAAATAATAATCAACGGCACTTCCCCGGTTTTCGTCTACCACCGCACTTTCAACGAGTGCAAGACCAACCTTTCATTTACCAAAAACCAGCTTGAGGTTCTCTTGGCGCAGATGGAAGTCAATAAGGAAAAGTCTATTCACGACTTGAAGCTTGTTGATTGGCATAGGGCCAATGCAATCCTGCCGCCGCTTGTGGAAAGCCCGGCGATCACCATCCGCAAATTCCGGGCGTATCCGTTCAGCATAATTGATTTGTTGAACAAGAACACGATTAACGCCGAGGCTGCGGCCTACTTGTGGGCGGCCGTTGACGGCTTGCAGGCGAACCCTCTTAATTTCCTCATAATCGGAGGAACTTCAGCAGGAAAGACCACTACGCTCAATACGCTTAGCGCTTTCATCCCGCCTTGGGAGCGGATAGTTACGATTGAGGACACGCCTGAATTGAACTTGTTCCAAAAGCAGAATTGGGTGCAGACTCTTTCCACCGACGAGTATCCCATGCAGGAGCTGTTGACGAACGTCCTGCGCATGCGGCCGGACAGGATTATTGTTGGTGATATCCGCAGCGGCGAGGCTGAAACGCTTTTCACTGCAATGAATACCGGGCATCGGGGGGTTATGGGCACGCTCCATGCGAATAATGCGAAAGACATGGCCATGCGTTTGGAGAATGAGCCAATGAATGTGCCAAAATCCCTCATACCCTTGGCCGATTTCGTTGTAGTCCAGCACAGGGTGAACGACCGGCGCAAGGGCTTGATACGCAGGGTAATGCAGATTTCCGAAGTCACGAAAATAGAGGAGGGCGTAATTGCCATGAACGATGTTTTCCTCTATGATTTCCACAGCGACACGCTTGAACGGACAAAATTCCAGAGTGCTGCAGTTGAAAATCTCGCCAATTATTCCGGAAAGACCATTAACGAAGTGAAGGATGAGGTTGCGCACAGGGCTGAGATACTGGCTCTCTTGCAGCAGAAGGGAGTGAGGCGCTTTGAGGACGTAAACTCGTTCTTGTGGAAGTATTACGAGCAATATTCAATGAACTCGAGGCAGGAGCCGGATGCCGAAGAGCAGACTGAGCGGGCTCCTTCGGAGAACCAAGGCTTGGGCGACACCCAAATCCTTTAGCCCCCTCCCATCTTTTTGCAAACGTTTAGGGATTAAAAGCCGTTTTCCACAGAGTTTAATGCCCTGTTTTTACTATGCAGGCTTAAGGTGTAGCTATGGATTTAGGCAGTGGAATTCGCAAGGCGCTGGCCAAGATTACCGGCGTGAGCGTTGTTGACGAGAATGCGGTTAGGGAGCTGGTAAAAGAGCTGCAGCGCGTGCTCATCACGAACGACGTCAACGTAAAACTGGTTTTTCAGCTTACGAAAACGATTGAAGAAAAGGCGCTGAAGGAAAAGCTTTTGCCGGGCTTGAGCTTGCGCGAGCACGTGGTGCGCGTGGTGCACGACGAGCTGCAGAAGGTTTTGGGCGGAAAGTTCGAGCCCCGCCTTGGAAAACAAAAAATCCTGCTGTTGGGCTTGTTCGGCAGCGGGAAAACCACGAGCGCGGCAAAACTCGCGAAGTTCTACCAGTCTAAAGGCTTGAAAGTCGCGTTGATAGCCGCGGACGTGCACCGTCCCGCGGCGTTCGACCAACTGCAGCAGCT
>DUGE01000063.1 GCA_013331595.1 Microcaldota archaeon
TGGAAGGTTATAGCGAATGGCGCTTTGCCCGCGATTATTGCGGTTGCCTATTTTCTCGACCCCGTTCCTGCCTTGTTCGCCGCCTACGCCGGCGTTTTGGCAACTGCAACTGCAGACACTTGGGCGACCGAACTGGGAGTTTTGAGCGGCAGCGCGTGGCTTTTGACGAGTTTCCGCAAGGCCAAGGCCGGCATTAGCGGCGCCGTTTCCCTCCAAGGCTTTGCGGCCGCTGCGTTGGGCGCTTTTTTCATTGCGTTGAGCGCCATTCTCCTGAATTTTTTTAACAACTCGATTGATTTTTCCCTGTTGAAGCCCGTGTTTTTCGACCAGTTCGTGGGAGGGCGGAAGTTTCTTGTTTTCATTACCACCGCAGGCTTTTTTGGCGCGTTGGCTGACAGTTTTTTCGGCGCAACAATCCAGGCTATTTACTGCTGCCCGAAGGACAAGAGGGAAACAGAGCGGGCGGTGCACAAGTGCGGCACTAAAACCCGTCTGGTGCGCGGTTTCGTGCAGATTGACAATGAAGTGGTGAATTTCTTCAGCACTTTCATAGGCGGGCTTTTGGCTTTCGTGCTTACGCAGGTTTTCGTCTAGGCTTCTTTTCCCAGCCGAAATGGCGTGTGTTTTTTTCCCTATAACCCCTCTATAGTTTTTTCTTGCGGATGAAGCCGAAGTAGGCCGCAGCGATTAGTACTGCAGCAAGGATTACTGCCGCGAACGTGTAGTCCGTTCCTGCTGCGGTATACGTTGCGGTCGGGCTTGGTGAAGATGTTGCAGTGGATTGTGTTGCTGAAGCCCTCGAGCGGCTGAAGAGCATTGGCGAGGAAAACAGGCTTATGACGCCTTTGCTCAGTTGTTTGGCTGAGGTTATGCTTATCTTGAATTCCCTGTTGGGCTTGAGGTCTATCTTTTCCCACCTTGCATTTGTTGCGGCCCAACTTCCCCCGATAGTCGCGGCTTTCGTTGTTGTTGGCAGGGGGGTTATTGAAACAGTCCCGTCGACGTAGTCCGAATATGGTAAAGGCAGGTTGAACGTCAGGTCGCCGTAAAACCCGTTTGCCCCGGCGGTGTAAACCAGTTCGAATTGCGATTCTGTTGCAGTGAACGTGCCTTTAACTATTGTGGAAGAATCTATGGTCTTCAAGCCCATTTCAGGCGCTTGCGTTGCTGATGCAATTGCGGAAGGGGCTGCTGTTGCACTTGCCCTTGCAGTTGCTGACGGCGTCGGCGTAGAGCATGCCCCTACGCAGCCTCCGCTTACAACCGGCGTCGTTGTCGTGGTGGTTGCAGCCGGAGTGTAGGAAACGCTTATGGTGTGGCTCCCTTGGGTCACGTCGTTCAAAGTCAAGCTTCCGATGGTGTAATTAGTCCCGCAAGTTAGCGTACTGCCGTCCAGGGTGATGGTGGTTCCGCCGCAGCCTGCATCCGCAATGTTCGGCACTTTGTCGGTCATGTTCATGTTGGTTTGCATTGAAGTTTGAAACGTGACGTTGTATTGGTTTGCCTGTCCTGCAGTCCCGGCCGGCGTTGCGGTTTCATCCATGGGCGGGAATGAAAGGTTTGCAGTAAAGTTGATTCCCACGATGCTGCTCGTGTTGGTTGCATTAGTGGTGCTGTTCAACGGCGCCCAGTTGTTGAAATTAGTGTTGATTAAATTCAAGTCGTAAGTCCTGAAGCAGACTGTGACGTTCCCGCCGGACTCTTCGCCGGGCCTTGAATCGGAAAAAGTCATGCATGAAGAGTTGGTTCCAACTCCCGTGTCATCCCAGCCTGTTTTCCCTTTGGTGGTCCAGGAAAAGTTCATGCCCGTAGTCATGTTGATTGTGCAGTTGTAATTGACGCTCGACGAGTTCCACGTGCACGTCCGGAAGTCAGAATCGTTCGTGGGGCTTAGCGGGGTGACGTTGACTGGAATAAAGTAGCGCAAGCTTGCATTGTACAGCGTCCAGTTAGCCAGGGAGTTGCTCAACCATGCGGTATAGCTTACGGTGAGGTTGGCGCCGAACGCTGGAGGGCTCATTGGGTCCCAGCCACCTATTGACTGGTTGATTACGTAAAGAGGCGAGGTAGGTTGGAGGTTTCCAGGTTGTCCTTCGGGCCCGGTGCTGTTCGTCTGGTTCATTACCGTAAAGTACAAGCCGTAAGTAGTGGACTGGGCGATTTCGGCGTCTGTTACATTAATAACGAACGCGCCGGCAGTGTCTTGCACCATGCCTGCTTGGAAGGAAGCATTAATTCCCCCNNAAGGGAATGAGGCTGTAAAACTATTCGTTGAATTGTCCATTGGGTCGGTGAAAGTGTTCGTCTGGGTGAGCAAAGGCATTATGGATTCGGGCGGGCAGTCGCTTCCCGGGCTCATGCCGCCGCAGCTGCTGGTCGTGGAGTTCACGGGATTATAGAGCGTGAAACGGCTGTTGTTGGCAATGTTCAAGAAAGAAAAGTTAAGCAAGTACGAGTAAAGCCTCATGTAGCTGGGTCTCTGCATTTGTCCGTCCTTGTCGAAATACAGCACGTCGCCGAAACTAGCGTTGCTGTACTGCGGCCGCTTGGAAGTCGCGTTGAAACTCATTATCGGAAGCTGGACTGCGTAAAGCGGGTCGGTCTGGTTCCAAACCTTGATGGTAACGTTGTTGCCGAACGTGCCGCTGCTGTTGACGAAATAAGGCCGCGGGTTGCTGCTGTAATTCTGCACTGCATAGCGCGGAGCCCCGCTTCCGTTCACAATACCGTTGCCACAACCAACTGCGCAGGTTCCGTTCACGAACGTGGTTACGGGCCCCAAGGCGCCGTGGCTGCAAATGTTTCCGCTGCGAGCGCAAGCCATGACCATTGAATTTTCGGAGAACGCCGAAATGTTGAGCTTGACGCTTATGCTTGCGGTTATGGGCGTTCCGGCGCCGCCGCTCACGTTAACCGCGCAAGCGCTGTAGGAATTATTTACCCCGTAAAATTGGCCGCCGGTTCCAGTGGCGTTGCAATTGGAGTTGTTAACTATCCCGTAAGGCAGGAAAAAGCGGACTATGGTGTAGTTTGACGTGTCAACCGCACTGTCGTTGACTATTGTCGCGGTAAGCGTGTACGTGCTGGCCAAATTTCCAGCACTAAAATTATAGTTGCCGCTCGAGTCGATAATGTCGTATGCGGAAACAACGCCTGAAAACAGGAGGAAAGCGAGAACAAGGTTAACTAAAAAAAAGGATTTCGATTCAAGACTCTTCATGTTTTCTCCCCTCTTTGCCGCGCGAAAAACGATGATTTTTTTAACGTTTTCACATCCAGCAATGGCTCTCGATATAAAAACCCACGTATTCCAAGAATTCGAAAGCGCCGGAGGAGAGATTCGAACTCCCGAGTCCTTGCGGACACTGGTTTGCTTTGCCTTTCTTTTTAGAAAAAAGAAAGGCGAGAGCCCCGCCAAAGAAAAAACGACGTTCTTCTTCTAAAAGGAAGAGGGCTGAGAAGGGAGAAACTACGTTTCTCCCTCTTTCGAGACCAGCGCATTGACCACTCTGCCACTCCGGCTTATGCTCTTGTGCTTTTATTATTGGCTTGTTTTTGATAGAAAAACGCTTTGCTTTGGCTGGCTTCCTGCCGTGAAACCTATAAATATTGAAATAAAATAGTTCCTCTCATGAAACCAATTTTCACGGTTAAGCGTTCAAGGATTGACGGCAAGGGCATTTTCGCTTCCCGGGGTTTTGAGAAAGGTGAAGTGATATGCTCGATGAAAGGCCGGAAAGTATCAATAGGCGAATTGAAACGGCTGTATGCTTTTGGGAAAGAGAGGATTGATGACCCGCTTCAAATAGCCGACAATGTGTATCTTGACTTGAAAGAGCCGTACGTTTACTTCAACCACTCGTGCTCGCCAAACTCTGGAATGGCTGGCGTGTGCACGCTTGTCGCGGCAAGAAAAGTCAAGGCTGGGGAGGAAATAACTTATGATTACTCGACGACCGAATGGACTAATGATGAGCTGTGGAAAATCAATTGGACCCAACTATGGGCTTTCAAATGTAAGTGCCACTCGAGCAAATGCAGGAAAAAGATAACGTCTTTTCCACGCTTGCCCGAAAAAATAAAAGAAAAATATTATGCCGAACGATTGCTACCTGGATTTATTTTGAAGAAGCTGGAAAATCAAAAGTCTAACTGATTTACCGACGCTCTATGCTTTTTTACCTTCAGCCGAGGCCGGGGTTGAGCATCCAGATTGAGAAGTTGAGCACCAGGGCGAAGCTCACCCAAAGGATGTAGGGCAGCAACAGGAGGCCTGCGGTGTTTGAAATGGGGCGGAATTTGAGGATTGTTTCGACGATCGTTCCCCACAATACGCCAATTATGACCAATCCGTATAGCGGCGATTGGAGGCCGAAGAACGCGTAGCTCCATGCGACGTTGAGGGCCAGTTGGACTGCGAAAATGAATATTGCCTTCTCGATTTTCTTGTCTTTCAGGCCCTTCTCCCAAACGAGGTAAAGCGCTATGCCCATGAAGAAGTAAAGCACTATCCACACGGGCATGAAAACCCAGTCTGGCGGAGTGAATGACGGCTTGTTGAGCGTAGAGTACCAGGAGGCGATTCCCGGGCCGGAGAAAAGCGAGCCTATGAATCCTGCAATCTCGCAGATGGCTATTGCAGCAACGAGTTTTGCCGGTTGCCTTATTTCCATGTTCTTCCCGCTCTTACCGTTTCTTTAACTGCCTGAAAACTTTAATTAATGGGGGTATTAATCTTTTATCTTTGTGATTGGAATGGCTGAGAAACTTATAGACCCGTGGGGAAGCGGACTGCTTGAGGACTACGAGAAAATCGTCAAGGACTTCGGCCTAGAGGCTTTCAACCCCAAGATGTTCCCGGAACCCAACCGCCTCATGCGCCGCGGCGTTGTTTTCGCCGGACGGGATTTGGCTCGCGTAGCCGATGCAATCAAAGGCAGGAAAAAGTTTTACGCGCTGACGGGCATAATGCCTTCTGCCGAGAAAATCCATTTCGGCACTAAGATGGTCATTGAAAACATGGCTTACTTCCAAAAGCACGGCGCGAAGACCGTAGTTGCAATCGCAGACTTGGAATCCGCTGCTGTTCGGGGCGTTTCGCTTGCCGAAGCGCGCAAGAGGGCTTTGGAATTCCAAATCCCCGCCTACATTGCATTGGGGCTGGACCCGAAAAAAACCTTGTTTTACTTCCAGAGCGAAAACCGCGAGGTCACGCGCGTTGCTTTTGAAGCGGCGCAGAAAATAACTTTCAACGAATTCCGCTCTACCTACGGTTCGCCCGAGCCTTCGCGCATTATGAGCGCGCTCACGCAAATAGGCGACATTCTCTATCCACAGCATGAAGAGAGGATGGCGGGCATAGTTCCTGTGGGAATAGACCAAGAGCCGCACATCCGCCTATCCCGTGATTTCGTCACCCGCACCCAGTCGACCCTCAAATTCACGCAGGTTTCTTCAATATACCACAAGTACACGCCTTCGCTTGACGGCGGGCTGAAAATGAGCAAGTCAAAGCCGGAGTCTTGCATTGAACTGCCTGAAGACGCGAAGACCGCCTGCGCTAAAATCAAGCACGCCTTGACCGGTGGGAGGGACACGCTTGAAGAGCACCGCCGCCTTGGCGCCGTTATAGAAAAAGACATGGTTTTTGAATTGTTGAAGCAGCATTTGGTCGAGGACGATAGGGAGCTGCAGGAGATTTACGAGGAGTACAAGGGCGGGCGCATGACGAGCGGGGAGCTCAAGCAAATTGCCTGCGAGAAGATCACGGTTTTCATGAACGGCTTGCAAGAGGGAATAGACGATGCAAGGAGCTTGGTCAAATCAAAGGAATTGAATTTCATTTCGTAAACCGAAATTAGTTTTTGTGGTGGGTTTTCAGTGGCAGGCTCTATTAGGTCTCTAGTGTTGAAAACAAGGCGGTTTTTTGCCGGGAGCAAAAAGTGCAAGGCGGTTGTGGGCGTTAGTGGCGGTGTTGATTCTGCACTGGCCTGCTTCCTGCTATCAAAGGCACTGGGGCCTAAAAACGTTTTTGCCTTCCACTTGCCTTACTTTGACAATCGGGAGCACGAAAAGAATGCAAAGGCCGTTGCTTCGTTTTGCCGTGTGGGCCTCAAGAAAGTTTCAATCAAAAAGCCCGTTGACGACATAGCGCAAATGCTCAAGTGCGATATCCGTAGGAAGGGCAACGTAATGGCGCGCATTCGCATGATTATGCTCTATGACTTTGCAAAAAAGCACAATGCGCTTGTTGCTGGCACTGGAAACAAGAGTGAATTGGCCGTTGGCTATTTCACGAAGTACGGCGATGGTGGAGTAGATTTTCTTCCACTCGGCAGGTTGCTGAAAAAGGATGTTCGGAGGCTTGCGCTCGAAGCCGGGATTCCGCCTGCAATCGTGTGGCAGAAGCCAACCGCAGGCCTTTGGAAGGGGCAGACTGACGAAGGTGAGTTGGGCTTGACTTACGGCGAACTAGACGAAATCCTTTCGCTGTTGGAGAAAGGCAAGCGCGGTTTGCCGAGCGCGAAGAAAAAATTCAATCCAGCAAAAGTTTCTAAGGTTATTGTTCTGAATGCGCTTTCGGAGCACAAGCGTTCTGGCCCGAAAATATTGTGAGTTGTTTTACCATGACCTTGCCTTCAACTGCGCGCAGGCGGCTTTTGGATTTTCTCAATGACGATTTGGGCAGGGGCGATGTCACTTCCGCCATTACGCCCGAAAAAATTTGCAGCGCAACAATCTATACCAAGGAACCTTGCGTTCTTGCTGGCGTTGAGGAGAGCGCTTTCCTTTTTGAGCATAATGGCGTGAAAGCAAAGGTTTTGAAGAAAGACGGTTCGGCTTTGAACGGCAAAACTGCAGTTTTGCGCCTGCACGGCAGCAACCGCAAGATTTTCGGCGTAGTGCGCACGGCCTTGAACCTTTTGGGAAGGATGAGCGGCGTTGCAACGCAATGCGTGAAAGCAAAAGGCGTCGTTCAAGCCGTTTCGCCAAGAACGCGCGTTTCGCTTACGAGAAAAACAATTCCAGGATTTGCTTTTTTTGACAAGAAAGCCGCAGTGATTGCCGGGATTAACCCGCACCGGCCTGACTTGAGTGCAATGGTCTTGCTGAAAGACCACCACCTCAAGTTTTTCCCTGACGCTGCAAAGGCTGTTGAAGCTGCGCGCAGGAAATGGGGCTCTTCCAAAAAAATCGAGGTTGAGGTTACAACGGCGAAGCAGGCGTTGGATGCAGCGAAGGCGAAGCCTGGCGTTATAATGCTTGATAATTTCACTGCAAAAGAATCCATGCGCACGGTTGCCCTATTGCGCAAAAACGGTTTCAGGGGCGAGGTTGAATTGTCGGGTGGCATTAATTTTGAAAACCTGCGCGACTATGCGAAGGCAAAGCCTGACGTCATTTCCATGGGCTCGCTTACCACCATGGCAAGGGCAACGGATTTTTCTTTTAAACTCTAGCGCACTAATGTTTTACGCGTTTCAAGGTGTTGTTTTTGGTTGTTGCTGAAGTTGCCCTTTTAATTTTTGGCTTGATTATTTTCATGGGTTTTTTTGCAGCGATGTTTTTTGAACGGACGAAAATTCCCGACATAGTAATACTGCTTTTGCTTGGAGTGCTTTTGGGCTCGGTTTTTCAGGTTGTTAACCCTGGCGATTTCATCCCCTTAGCTTCAACGGTGGGAACCCTTGCGCTGATAGTTGTGTTATTTGACGGCGGCCTGCATTTGGATTTGCTGACCATAATGCGGCAAATTCCCAATGCTGCCTTGTTTTCAACTGTCGTATTCGTTTTGGGTGCATTGCTTGTCGGCGGTTTGCTTCACTTTGCTTTAGGCTGGCCCCTGCTGCACGCGCTGATTTTGGGCGTGATTGCAGGAGGGACGGGCTCTAACGAAGTCCTCCCACTGGTCCAGAGGCTTTCGTTGAACGGCAAATCGAAAGTTTTGCTCAGCTTAGATTCCTTGATTAACGACGTCTTGACTTTCGTCTTTATTTTCTTGATTTTGCAGGTTGCGACTACCGGTTCTTTCAGTGTTTCTTCCACCCTGGGGAGCGTTGCTTCGGCTTTTTCCATAGCACTGCTAGCAGGCGTGGTTTGCGGTATTGCATGGCTTCAAATGATGAAGCGTTTTTCACCACTGCCTTTCGCGTACATGATTACCTTGGGTTTCATGTTCATACTTTATTCGGCGATAAATTTCGTTGGAGGAAGCGGCGCAATTGCAGTCCTGGTGTTTAGCCTCGCCCTTGGAAATTCGGCTTTGATTTCGCAGTTCCTCAAATCGAAAGAACAATTTGTTTTAGACCCTTCAATAATTACCGTTCAAAAGGAAATTTCCTTTTTTGTGCGCACCTTTTATTTTGTTTACCTCGGCCTGCTTTTCACTCCGCAATTCTTCTCAGCTTCAGTCGCAATAATAGCCTCCATTGCACTGGCTGGCTTTTTTGCAGCGAGGTACGTGGGCACCTTGGTGATTTCCGCCGTTGATTCTTCTTTTAGGAAGTACTCTGTGGCCATAGCCACCATGCTTCCCCGGGGGCTTATTTCAACGGTGGTGTTGTTCCTGCCAGCGGAAAAAGGCATTTTCATCCCTTATCTTGTTGAGGCGGTTTTCCTGCTGGTTTTGTTCTCCAACGTCATTACCCTTGCCGGCGCCTTCGTTTTTGAACGGAATTCTTTGGAAACAGCTAGAACGTCGAAGCCTTCCGTAGTGGCTATTGGAAGTTCCAGGCGGAATTGAAAAAGGCATTTTTGCCTGTGTGGCGTTTGTTTTTTCTAAACTTGCTGTTTTTCAGGCCTAGAATGCCGTTTCAAGCATTTCCATTGGCGGGAAGAAAAGAGCGCCGCCAATAAGGAGAATTGCTGCGTCCGCTATCTGCATGACGCCGAGAACGGCGGAAAAAAGAATGATTGCCAAGAACGCGTTCAAAATCCGGTCCATTTTAGTTTCACTTGCTTTTGTTGCCACGGCGTAAGCTCGAGGCGTTTTGCCTCTCGCGGCCTGCTCTGCGTAAGNNGCCTGTGAGGCTCTCGCGGCCTGCATTTAAAACACTGCCGAATGAAGAATTTAATAATTTGCATCTGCATAGGCCCAAGCCTTTGAGGCTTTCGCGGTTTGCATTGGCTAGGGCTTTTGAGGCTTTCGCAGTCTGCACTGCGTAAGTTCGAGCCTTTGAGGCTCCCGCTTGCATTATTTGTGGAGGGCGGGAGCGGCTTTGGTGAGGAACAGGCTGCAGCCGAGTACAAGCAGGAAATCGGTCGGCTTGAGCATGCCCATGGCCATGAAAACCAGCGCTGCCACTGTGAACGCGTTTACTAGCGAATGAGCCACTGCAACCCCACTTTGCTTTTCTAAGAGACGACTTATAGCGCTCCTTGAAAGTTTT
>DUGE01000104.1 GCA_013331595.1 Microcaldota archaeon
GAATCTAAGACAGTGGGGAGGTAGACGAAATCAGCTGACTACTTGACAAGAACTTGGAAACATTGGAAATGAGGTTCCGAAACCGATTTAATGGGGAAGGAAAAGAGGTTCTGATATGCTGGAACCAAGCCTTTTGGCCGAATTGATGAAGCAGAGGCTGCCTACACCCCAACACAAGCTCTCTTATTTGCTTGGAGCAACTAGGGACGCTTCCGTTCACAGGTATGGGAAAAGTTGCGAGATAATTTTCTGGCAAAAGCATGTTGCTTGGCTGGAAAAAATTATTTCTCCGATTCTTCTCGATATTTTTGAAATAGAAGCATTGCCGAAGCCCACAAAGGGCGGCTGGCGCCTGAAGTTCAAGTCCAAGCGGATTTTTGAGACACTAGTGTCGGAATACGATTTCCCAGAAGACGGAAAGCAGGTTTTTTGGCATACACCAAAGCCTGTAAAAGAAGGGGCGTTGCCGTTGGGAGCCTACATCTGCGGCTTTTTTGACGCAGAGGGCCACGCTCAGACGATTCCGCCGCAAATAAACCTGTATCATTCGTGGAATACCGCGGATGGATGTCCTCCTTTGGAAGACAACAAAAGTTTTTTGCAGCAACTGGGAATTCGAGCAGGTTCCGTGAGGATTCGGAAACCAACTCGCTTCCAAAATTATCCAAGATACATCTTGTCGGTAAGCAACGCAGAAGGCGTTTGCAAATTTTATGGAAGTGTTGGATCCTTGCATCCAAGCAAGGGATTTGCTCTTCTTTATGCAGCTGGTTTTGGCCAACGAACAGAAGCTCCCATCCTTTAAACAACGCGTTACAGCGGACCCATCAAGGTTCATGGCGTCGTAAACTATCGGGACTAAGCCAGTCACCGATACCGTGGAACTGCAATTGATTGCAGATTTGGTAGGAGGGCGAACAGCTTGAGGAGAAGCGCGGTTGTGAAATCGCGTGGATCATGTTGTTATGAATATCTTGGTGCTAGTAGCATCTATTCCAGGCGAGAATCCTGGACNNATAATCGCATTTAACTCGAATAACACGGAGAAGTCTTGTTGAGAGGAGCATCCGTGCAAGCGAGGAATAACGAAAGTTGGGTCGAACCCGAAAGCCACTGAAAAGGGTAATAGAATTTTTTCGCAAGACCGTACCAAGAACCAGTACAGGTGCCCCTGGCAGCAGAAGCCAAGGCGTGACAGGAGAACTGAGGCAAGGGAATTCGGCAAAATAGTCCCGTACCTTCGGAAGAAGGGATGCCTACATCTCTTCAAAGATAATACGATGAGGATTTGTAGGTCGCAGTGACGAGGGGACATCGACTGTTTAGCAAAAACACAGGTCTCAGCAAAGTCGAAAGGCTGAGTACTGAGGCCGACGCCTGCTCACTACCAGTATCCGAATGCGGGTTTCAACCTGCTGAAGGACTGGCAAAGAGCGGGAGTAACTCTGACTCTCTTAAGGTAGCGTAGTACCTCGCCGCTTAATTGGCGGCTTGCATGAATGGCGTAACGACTGTCCCACTGTCCCTGCCTCGGACCTGGTGAACCTACTTCTCGGTGAACATGCCGAGGAATCCTAGAGGGAAACGAAGACCCCATGGAGCTTAACCACAGCCTGTTGTTGGAATTCGGTTGGAGAATCAAAGCGTAAGCAGGAGCCGTTATGTCCGCTCTTCCGGGAGCGGGATAGGCGAAAGTGTGACACTGCTATTTTTCGACTGACTTTCTTATTCGAAAGAAGACAGCTGCAGGTGGGTGGTTTGACTGGGGCGGTACGCCTTCGAAAAGATAACAAAGGCGCCCAAAGTTCAACTCAAGCGCGTCAGAACCGCGCCGTAGAGGGTTAAAGACAAATGTTGGACTGACTGTGATCTTAACAAATGACTTTTCTTTCTTTTGCGAAAGAAAGAAAACTCAACTAAAGAAAGAAAATTCTGTTATATGGGTCGCAGGAGCGAAAGCTGGGCTTAACGAACAATGATGTCCCTTTTAATGGGGGCTCATTCTGACAGACAAGCTACCCTGGGGGTAACAGGCTCGTCGCGGTCGAGAGTTCATTTTTTCCCATTCGTTTTAATGCGAGTGGCTATGGACTTTTCTTCCTAGCGTTTTGAGCGTTTTCGTTACAACCGCACTGGCATTCAATGCCTTGCGGAAGGATTTCCTTTTACACAAGAAGATGTCAGTGACCGGTTGAACCTAACGTTCGAAACGTAGGAATAGCGGGAAGAATTGTTCTTGAAAAAGAATAAATCGACACCGCGGTTTGGTACANNCGCTATCGGCTCAGGTCATCCTGGCGGTGCAGGAGCCGCCAAGGGTTGGGTTGTTCATCCATTAAAGACCTACGTTAGTTGGGTTCAGAACGTTGCGACTTCTTTCTAGTAGACACAACCATAGGTAATTCAATCGAAAAGCCATCGGAATGAAAAATGCCATCGGCACGCTACTCTCTGTGAAAGTATAAAAACTTGAGAGGATTTCGGATTTATAGCGAAACCGGAAAGTAATTCGGGTGTTTTCCGGTTTTGCTAGCCGCAAACCAAGAGAATTTAACCGAAAGATTTTCTTGGTTTGCTATAAGTGAATGAAGAAATCGCCTATCTGATTGGTGCTTTGCGCGACGGGAGTTTCAGTGAAATTCCCTCACAGCAAATTTACCGCGTAAGGTTCTATCAAAAGAACAGGCAGTGGCTTGAATTTATCTCTCGGATTATAGAGAAAAACTTCGGCAAGAAACCGGGTTTCTATCTCGACGGGAGGCATAACGTCTGGTGTTTGAGTTTAACTTCGAAGAAAGTTTTTCAAGAATTGTCCCGCCTCGCCGAATTTACGGGCGATCAGGGATCGTGGCTGACGCCTTCATGGATTTTGAATGGCGCGCCAGTCTTGAGAATGGCTTACGTTCGGGGTTTTTTCGATGCTGAGGGGAGCGTTAATTCTTTCGAGAAAACGACGCTTGATTTCAGCGAGAAAAACATCCGGATTTATCTTGCGCAGGCTAACAAGCCGGTTTTAGAGGAATTGAGAAAGATTCTTTTGGAATTCGGGGTTCGCTGCGGCAGGGTTTGCGGGCCGTACTTCAAGAAAAACTCGACAACCGGAATGTACGCATTGCTGGTTTATGGAAGTAAAGAAGTTTTGAAGTTTTATGATTGCTTTAATTCAACTCATCCCGATAAGGTTTTTCGTTTTGAATTGCTTAAGTCTACTAGGAGAGGCAACAAAGACAGTTCGGTTGCATCTTCTAGGATTGTTTGGCCGCTTGAGGGTAAGAATCGATAAGTACGAGAGGAACATCGACTCGGCGCCGCTAGTTTACCTGTTGTTTGCAAGCAAGCAGGGTAGCCACGCGCTTTCTCATAAGTCCTGAAGGCATAAACCTTTCTTTTGCGAAAGAAAGCTTTACCAAAGAAAATTTGGTTTTAAAGAAAGGTTGTCTAACTAAGGACGAAGGAGTTCCTGAAACGAAGCGGCTTAGGTCACCCGTAGCAGACGGGATTGATAGGACGCAGGTGTAAGCACCAAGCGCAAGCGAGGTGTTCAGCCGAGCGTTACTAACGACCATAACAACAAAAACCATTGAACTGCAATCTTGTTCATTGCCCGTGATTTGATGATTGGGCTTTTTTCAATTAGCAATTCGTGGTTTTTAGGCTACTTTCCTCAGAAAAACCTTACACAGCGTGAATAAAAAACAGAGTCAGCACTATCGTCTATTTTTTAGTCGTATTTGTGCAGTTTCTAGCGGCAGCGATATTTTAGGGGGCCTTTTCAAACCAAAGCCTGTTTTATAGTCAAGACCGCTTAAAAGATTTTTTTCGGGCAGGACTTTTGCTAGGCGTGACGTAAGTTTCTCCCCAAATCTATCGTAAACTCCACCCGCTAGAACATTGAAACCTGGGTGTTTA
>DUGE01000101.1 GCA_013331595.1 Microcaldota archaeon
ATGAGGTTGATAGCGTCTGATGATATCCCTTTTCTTTTGCTAAAAGAAAAGGTCTATCAACCCCAAAAGAAAAACGCCGGTGTCCGTCACCCCACAAAGAAAATCTTTGTGGCGTGTACTGGCCCAAAAAGAAACGTTGGGCCTGTCAACCCAAAAAGAAAACATTTGGAAATACCTTATAAAAACTGGGTTTTGCATGCCTGCAGCCGCTAGGGACTTTGCACTAAAACTCATGAGGCGGGAGTTTATGGCCAAGGGGATAACTGGCTTTAAGTTTGAAGGGCATGCGAGCAAGCCAACCTTAACTATGGCAAATGGTTCAAGTGTAACCGGCCATGCATTTGCGGTTGTAGACCTGGCAAACCGAGATCCTAAAATTGTTGATTCTTTATTTCAGGAAATTGTCACTAATAATCCACAACTCAGGTTGCATCTTGATAGCGGGAACCTTAACGTAGTTTGTGTAGGCCAAAAGGTTCAACCGAATGAGAACAATCGGTATTTTCTAGTTTTTTATAAAAATCAATAAACTTGCAAGAAACTGATTTCACTATAAAAATCAAAAGCATAGTTTGTATTGAGTATTTTGAAAAGGGTTTTGAAGCGCATGGCATCTTACGCTGAACTTGAAGAAGTGCGGGACAACGCATGCAGGTCCCTTCGAAAACTTTTTATGAAGAACGGCGTGACTGATTTCCGTTTCGAAAATCACGATGGCCAAGGGATTCACAATCCGGAGGGCGAAAAGAGTGTTTCGGCCAGGCATTTCGACGTTGTCGACGACGCCCAACGCCCGGATTTTAGTGACCTTGTTTTTAGACTCCTTGCCCAAGACATTGCTTTAGGTGCAACCCTGAAAGAAAAAGGCATAGGCCTTGACGTTCAAGAATTCGAGAGAGAGCACCGGTTCAGGTTTCACTTTTACTGACTAATTGAAAACGGTTTTTTCCCATGCACTGTGCGCTTTTCGTCGAGGGAGTCGTTCAAGGGGTTGGTTTCCGTGCTTTCGCAGCCCAAACCGCCCTCCAGATGGGCCTGAATGGCTTCGTGCGCAACCTGCCTGACGGCCGCGTGGAAGTGCAATGCGATTGCGACGAGAAAACGCTTGAAGAATTCAAACGCCGAATATCCCTGAAAAGCACTTCGTTCTTCGGGCCGAACGTCGAGAAAATAACCGTTGAAAAGCTTGATGGAAGAAAAAACTTTGAGGGCTTTGAAATAGCATTTTGAGTGTTGTTTTCAAAATTTTTCTGATACGACTCTGCCGAATAGCGGATCCGTAATGAAATAGCTTTCGTTTATTTTTTCTATGATCCCGTAGTCAATCAGCTCTTTCAGATAGAAGTTGAGTTGATAGTCTGAAGTTTTCATGCCATTTTTTGCATACTGCCCTTTTATCATGCCCCATCTGTTGAATCCCTTTTTAATCCATTTCAAAAGATGGGTGTAATTTGTTTTTCTTCTCCGAATTAGGAAATTTTCCAACTCGCGTTTCGCTATTTCGCTCCCATCTGCCAAAACTTTTTCTAACGCTTTTTCATGGGGCAGGTTTTTGCTTCTCAACCAGCCGTAATGGGTTGCCCACCCGATTACCCCGTCCAAAAACTCTATAACCTCGCGCGATTCTTTAAGGGTAATGCTTTTGCCGATTTGCTTTCCGCCTTCAGCTAGAAAATCCCCTATTTGCTCACCGCCGAATTTTTTTGTTTCCACTTCGATGTAAGCCCGCCCAAACAATGCCGCGTCAACGTTTTTTTTGCCTAAAAAATCATCCACCAAGCCCACTTCCGAACCGGTAATGATAATCCTGATGTTTTTGTAGTTGTCGTAAATTGCAGCAAGATTATTTTCAAACTTTATTTGCGATAGCAGCTGGGCTTCGTCAAACGCAATGACCAGCGAAGTTTTACTTTCTTCGAGCTGCCTGTTGAGTTTTTCGAAAAACAAGGGAAAGTCTTTTTCCGATTGGAACAAAAAAGTGGCGCTCAAATCCTTATATGCGAGCTTCAGCCCCGAAAAGCGCTTTAAAATTTTTTGAAAGAAAGGCTCGCCAACCTCCATTTTTATTTTTTCCACTAAAAAGCGCATGAACTCACGCCTATCGTCATAGGGCGATTCGCGGACATCTATCTTCACGCTTTTGCCTTTTACTCCGCTCAATGCTACGTTCAACAGGGAAGTTTTTCCAGTTCTCCTCAATCCTTTCAATACGATCATCCGGACGGTTTTGTCGTTCAGGTAGTTGATCGTGGATTCCACTAGGTAGGACATTCCAAACAAGTCCTGCTGGCTGGTTTTCGGGTTTACGTCAAAATACATTTCGACCAATAGCGGGAGGAATAAGCTGCTTAAAAAGATTACTATTAGCTGCTAATACCTAGGTATTAGTTACTAATACTTCATTTTCAGTTAATGGTTGCAAGGAGACTGTTTCAGCCAGGCTTTAAGTTTACTGTTAGTTACTAACACTAAATGTCTTAATCTTGCGTTAACTGAGTTGATTTTCTTGAAGCCGTCAGAAACCCTTAAAAGCCGCATTCCGCAAAAACACTATTAAGGAGATTTGAATGAAAGGCGGTTTACTTCATCAACGATTGCAATAGGCCTTTAGTCAGTGCAAACTCCACCGAAAAAAATTATTTTGTTGCCAGCGAGAGCCTCAACGCTCGAGTTTTTGCAACTCGCGAGAAACCTTTGGTTTCGATATTTTATGCAGGCCGCGAGAGGCGCAAAGCCTCGAGCTTATGCTTAAATGGCGCAGATCGTCTAGCTTGGTCAGGATCGAGGCTTGTGGCAATTTGGATGTGCTTTCGCAGGAAAGCAACTCCACTTTACAAACAGCCTTTGACGCGAGTTCAAATNNTTGCCAGTGTCCCGGCGCTTGTTCCGCCGACCCTTCCTTTTATAGATTGTTTATGAGTTGATTGAATAAAGAGAGTCTGAGAATAGTTGCGGGAATCACTGTTTCTGTAGAGAAAGTTGCAGTAACCATCAGACCGCATCTTGTAGACCTGGAGAGAATGCAAGAGGGTCTCATTCGAACAACTTTTTTTCCTCGCCTGGTTTCCCAAGAACTTCGAAAAAATCGGCCAGATTGTCGTGATAACCCCAGCCCATGTCTTCGGTTTTTTTGACTATTGCCTGCAATCGCGGCTTGAACGTTTCAATAAGCGCCAAGTTGCCTGATTTGTTGAGCGTTTTTACTGCCTTGAAGAACATGCTTTCAAGGCTCGAATAAAATGGTTCGTCAATATCGCCGTATTTGAGCGTATAGCTGGTTCCAGTTTCAACGTAAAAGACCATTAGGTCTATCTTAGCTTCCTCGCTTCCCGAAGCTTTAGAGAAGTCGCTAACCGCCTTTCTTGCCTTTGAAAGCTCTGGCCAGTTGCCTGAAAAAAAGCTTTTGACAATTTCCTGCTCGTAATACGCAGCGCTATTTGAAATTTTCTTCTCTCCCAAAACTTTAGCTTCAAGCCACACTTTGTTAGAAGTTGAAAGGCTTGCAATTTCCAGCAGGAGGCGTTCGAGGCTTTTGTTTTCCAGTTTTTTGAGTGCGGTTTTTAACGGCTTTAGGCTGGAGTCAGTGGGGTGCANNGCTCGACTTCGACTTAACGCATTCCTGGATTAAGCTTATTTTTTCCGTCAGGGGCATTTCTTCCTCGGATTTTTTGTACTGGATGCCAGTCATGAATTGCGCCACGCGCCAGTCCATGAAAATGTGCTTTTTTTCAACAGGCTTGCGCAAGACGATTCCGTCCAAACTCCTGCACCTGCTCAACGCGACGTAAGCCTGCCCTGGGGTGAATGTCCCGGAACCGAAGTCTATTATCGTGTTATCGAAAGTTTTCCCTTGGCTTTTGTGGATGGTGGTGGCCCAGGCGAGCATGAGCGGGTATTGCTTGAAAGAGCCTAGGGCCTGCGATTCCAGCGCCAGGCTTTGTTTGTTGTAAGCCAGCCTGTACAGCTTCCAGGTGAAACGGTTGACTTCAACTCTGCTTCCGTCTTGCAATTCGACCGAAATGGCCTTTTCGCCTTTCGGCCCGTCTTCTATCGAATGGATTTTTCCGATTGTGCCATTGACCCACCTGTGCGCGGAATCGTTGTTCACAAGCATGACCTGAGCTCCGGCCTTGACGCTCAATTCTATTTTAGTGGGGAAGTGTGAAACGTCAAAATCGCCTTTAACCTCACCTTTGAAGGTGAAGGCTTTCGATTTTATCTTCTCGAGCTTGAGTGCGTTGGCTTCCTCGGCCATTTTGTTGGTTGTTGTGAGTGTTACGAAAAAGCAGTCTTCCGGCGGCTGAAAGGTTTGGTCGACGCGCCGGTTTATCTCGCCCAAGTCGTCCGGAGTTACGGTCTTGTTGCGCACCGCGTTCAGCAGCTGGATGAATTTCGCGTCGCTCTGCCTGTAAACTTTTTCGAGCTCCACTGTTTCCATCCGCATCTGCTGGAAGGCGTCGGAGTCGAAAAAATATTCTGATTTGTACTTCGACTTCAGCCCCTGTGCTTCGCTTCCCGTAACCACGGGCGGCAGCTGGTACAAGTCGCCTATGAAAATCATTTGCGCGCCGCCGAACGGCTCGCCTGTCTTTCGGCCGTTAAGCCTCAAAAACCTGTCTACACAATCAAGCAAATCCGCCCTGACCATGGAAATCTCGTCTATCACGATTGCGTCCAACTCCCTGCAAACTTCCCTCCTAAAATCACTCCTTTTTTTCACGGACTGGGGAGTGACGTCCGTCCTGAAGCCGAAAAACAAGNNGGGTCTGGCCTTGAACGTTCACCGCGGCAACGCCCGTAGGCGCCAAAACCGCAATTTTCTTTCTGGTATTGTCACGGAAATAATTTAAGAGCGTGGACTTTCCGGTTCCAGCCCTGCCGGTAACCAAAACGTTTTCGTTCGTGTTTTCCATCATGCCCAACGCGCGCTTGAATTCCGCGTTCATTTCGATGGGCTTGCTTTTTCCTGCTTGGTTTTTCTGCATGCCGCGGCCTCCCCTTAAACCTTCCGAAAACTACTAAGCGCATTTTGGTTTTTAAAGGGAATTAGGGCTGCATTCCCATGGCTGTTTTTACGTGATGCGGTATAGTTTGTTCCTTTGCTCAAATCGCATTATGGCTGGCATAATGGAACGAAGATTTTAAAATGCACTATTGATTTAGTTTTTCATGAAAATAATGCCTCGGCCTATCGTTGCCGTGCTGGACGTTGAAACAACCGGGCTAGGCCACCACGCGCACCCTCCGCGGTTGGATGGGGTGATTCAGATTGGCATGGCTTGCAGGAAAAACGGCCGAATTTACCAATGGTCGTCGTACTGCAACCCCGGGACGCATTATCTCAAAAACGGCCGGGCTGACGCGGCTCTTCGGATTAACGGCATCAGTTTGGAAACTGTCCTCGAATCCCCGCCTGCCGAAGAAGCGGTGAAGCTTTGGACGCGGAAACTCCAAAGCATTTGTCCTGACGTTACACGCATGAAATTCAAGTCTTACAACAAAAAGTTCGACCAGCCTTTTCTTGCCAGCCGGCCGTGGAACGTTGGCGAAAGCCAATGGAGTGATTGCATCATGCTTGCAGCGCAAAAGCATTTAGGCTGGGACAAGTGGCCAAAGCTATCCGAGTCGATGGATGCCCTTGGAATCGATTGGCCTCGCGGCCGCCAGCATGACGCGGCGACAGACGCCCACGCCGCCCTGCTCGTCCATGAGAAAATCATCGGCGAGAATAACCCGTTTTAATTTTCTCCTGCACTGTGCCATTTTGCCCTTGAAAAATTAGTAACGAATTCTATATAAAGTGGGAAATGCCGTATTACTCAATCTAAATAGCGAGGTGGATTGTATGGGTGAATTACTTCACATTGGCTCAGAAGAACCTGCCCATAGCGAAGCCTCAATCAGTCGCGTGCAAGCTCGATTCTAAAGCGCGGCTCGTCCTGCCCCTAGCTGTCCGTGAGAAGCTCAGCGTCAGCAAGGGCGGAACGGTGCTTTTGGAAATAGACTTCAGCGAAAGCAAGGCCGGAAGAGTGACAATCAACCTGTCAAAAGGTACCGAGCAGAGAAAAGGCTTGCAGAGGACTTCTAAAAACAATTGGGAGGCGGGAAAATGAAAACCCTCAAATTGGTGATTCCCAAAGGAAGGCTTTACGACTCAGTGGCAGGTCTGCTTTCAGAGTGCGGCGTAAAAATAGTGGACGGGGAGCGAAACTACCGGCCTTTTTCCTCTGACCCTGAAATCGAAGTAAAACTGATGAAGCCGCAAAATATTCCCAAGCTCGTGGAGCTGGGTTCTCAAGATGCCGCTTTCACTGGTTTAGATTGGATTTTGGAAACGCGGGCAAAAGTGGTGGAGCTTCTAGACTTGGAATTTGATAAAGTTGACTTAGTGGCTGCAATTCCTGAAAGAACGAACGTGAAGTCGCTCGTAAGGAAAAAACGTGTGGTCGTTGCTTCTGAGTATGAAAATCTGGCGAAATCGTTCTTGAGAAAAGAAGGAATGGACTTCGTTTTCATGCGCACTTACGGGGCAACTGAAGTCTTCCCACCTGAAGATGCGGACTTGATAGTCGATAACTCTGCCACTGGCACGACTCTCAAGCAGAATGGTTTGAAAAAAATAGCAGTTATTTGCTCGTCCTCAACCCGCTTTGTTGCCAATCGCAATGCGCTTAATGATGCTTGGAAGAAGCGGAAGCTCAACAATTTGGTTACGCTCATGCGCAGCGTTCTCGAGGCGCGCAAGCGGGTTTTTCTTGAGATGAACGTTTCCAAGAAAGACCTTTCAAGGCTCGTTCCAGTTTTGCCTTGCATGAAGTCGCCTACAATTTCGCCTCTTTACGGAGAAGAGGGCTATGCCGTGAAAGTTGCCGTGTTGCGGGAAGAAGTTCCAAAGCTCATTCCTAAAATCAAAGCACTTGGAGCGAGGGACATCCTGGAATTCGAGTTGAAAAAAGTTATTCCGTGAAAATGGTGTTTTGCATGAAAGCAAGAGAAAGCGTCGAAAAAATGACCGAACGGGACTGGGGGCCTTCCCCCTCAGAAGGAATTTTCCTCAACAGCACTGCCTGCGTAATTTTGCCGCCTGAAAGCGTTTTGCAGGCCATTGTAGCTAGTTCGAAGGCGTGTTTCAACTATCCCGACCCGTACAAGAAAAGCCTAATGCGAAGCTTGGCCGGCTATACTGGTTTTAGAGAGGAAAACCTTTTTGTCGGAAACGGCAGCGCCAAAATCCTACGGGTTATTGCAGAGTGCTTCATCGAGAATGGCGATACTGTCCTGGCGTTCAATCCGTCCTTTTCCGTGTTCAACTCGGCAGTCGAACTGATGGGTGGGGAAATTGTTGAGCTTGATTTGCTGGAAAAACAGGGGTTTGCAATTCCTTTTGAACAAGTGTTCTCTTTGACGAGGGAAAAAAACGTCAAGGCAATTTACCTGGCAAATCCGAACAATCCGACTGGAAACTTGCTTTTGGATGAACTACCACTGCGGAAATTGCTGGAAACGGGTGTGCTCGTAGTTTTGGACGAATGCTATTGCGAGTTTTCAGGCAGCAGTTTTTCGGGACTTGTAAGGGAGTTCGATAATCTCATTGTAGTTAGGAGTTTGTCCAAGTCCTTTGGAATGACTGGCTTGAGGATTGGCTATTCTATCGCATCCCCTGAAATAATGAGATTGATGACGAAGGTTGAGAATGCAATTGAAATTTTCAACTGCTCTTCCGTTTCCCTGGATGCCGCCGTGGCTGCCTTGGGCGAGCAGGAATATTATTCGAACGGCAGGGCGCGGGGAATGCAGTTAGGCGCAAAGCTGGCCGGCGTTTTGGAAAAATTCGGAATCAAATGTTCTTTCCAGAAAACGCCGTTCTTGTTTTGCGATGTTTCAGCAGTTGCGAGCGCAAGCTCTTTCGCCAAGGCGCTTGAACGGCAGAACGTGTTCGTGAAATGCTATCTTGATTTTGGTGACAAGTTCGTGAGAATCGGCATTCCCGGGGAAAAAGACTTTGAAAAGGTTGCGATTGCTGTTGAAAGAACTGTGGAGGGTTTGAAATGATTGAAACGATAACGTGGGCAAAAGCAACGGAAGCGCAGAGAAAACGAGTTTTAATCCGTTCGGGCCTAGATGTCAGCCGGGCGATGGACCCGGCAATGAAAGTTTTTGACTCTGTTCGTGAACGGGGCGATGATGAGCTTTTGGCTTTGTCTGAAAAATATGATGGGGTGAAGCTTGACCGAAAGAACTTGAGGGTCTCTGACCGTGATTTTGAGGATGCCTATCGCGATGCAGGCCTCGAGCGAGTAAGCGCGATTAGGCGGCAGATTGCACTTTCCAGAAAATTCGCTTTAGCGCAGCTTAAGGCAGCGCCTCTTGAATGGCAGGCTGAAATTGCAGACGGCGTTATTGGAGGCTTGAAATGGACTCCTTTGGAATCCGTGGGACTCTACATTCCAGGCGGGAATGCGCCTTATCCTACTGTAATGCAAATTCTCGGAGTGCCGGCAAAGGTTGCTGGGGTTAAGCGCGTGGTGGCTTGCGTCCCGCCGAAAAATTGCACCGCTGAAGTGCTCGTTGCTGCAAGGGAGAGTGGCGTTGATGAGGTGTATCGCGTTGGCGGGCCTGGAGCGATTGCAGCAATGGCTTTAGGCACGGCGTCGATACGGCCTGTTTTGAAAATCGTGGGCCCTGGAAGCCCCATGGTTGTTGCCGCAAAATTTATTGCAAACAATTCGGGCGTTGCCATAGACATGCCCGCAGGTCCAAGTGAAGTTTTGATTGTTGCTGAAGAAAAAGGCGGAGGGAAGGAATTGCCCTCTCTGATTGCGGCCGACATGATTTCAGCCAACGAGCACGGCAAGGATTCGGCTTCAGTTTTGGTTACCGATTCTAGGCGGCTTGCAGCTAAAGTAAGGGCGGAGTTGGAGCTGCAGGTGGCAGCAAGCGACCGGCAGAAAGACGTCAAGGAGTCGTTGAGGCGCTATTCCGCAATTGTCCTGGTTCCTTCACTCAAAAAGGCGGTGGATTTTGCGAACGAGTATGCGTCGGAACACTTGCAGCTGCTTGTGAGAAACCCCCGGCGGGTTTTGAGGGGCATTAGGAATGCCGGTTCGGTTTTCATCGGCAAAGGGGGCCCTTGGAACTTCAAGGCACTGGGGGATTATGCGATTGGCGTGAATCATATCCTGCCAACTGCCCGCGCTGCCAGGGCTTACTCCCCAGTCGGGGTTCACACTTTCCTGAAGGCCGTGCAGTTTTCAGAAGTTTCGCAACGCGGCTTCGAGATTCTTTCGCCGATTTTGGAGACGATTTCAACTGCCGAGCTTTTTAACGGGCACAGGAATTGTGGACGGCTTAGGATGAAAATTGCGAAGGGAAGTTCGAGGTGATTTGAAATGGAAAAACTTGGATTGAATTTTTTAGGGAAGCGTGAAGGTAGCGTAAGCGTTGTGCGTCTCACGCGCGAGTCTCGCGTGAGCGTGGCAATCGAGGCTGGAAAGCTGAACGACCCGCTTGAAGCGTACAAGACGGACTTGCTTACGGGCATCCCGTTTTTCAATCACATGTTGTTCGGCCTGGCATCTCGCGCGATACTACGCCTCTCTGCAAATTTCGAACAAACTGCAGAAGCTGCTCCGAAATTTGCTCACGTTGTCTGCGAAGACGTTGGTTTGACTCTTGGCGCAGCAGTCCGCGCTTTGATTGAAGAGCGGATGAAAAAGGGCGTTGAACAGCGGGGCTTCTACCAGGTGGCTTTCGACGACGGGCTTGTTGTTGCTACGCTTGCGTTTGACGGCAGGCCCTACTGCTATTTCCTTTCCTCGAAAGGCCAGCGCAACGAGCTTGTTGAAGGCCTGGAGGCCTCCAGTCTCAAGCAGTTTTTCGAGGGTTTTGCAATAGGCGCAGGCGCGAACATTGTTATTGAAAGCAAGCAACCGAGCGAACAGTGGCAGGATCCACACCACGCTTGGGAAGCTACTTTCAAGGCTTTCGGCGAAGCGCTAAGGCAATGCATTGCATACTGCCCGGAAAAAGCAGGGACGACAATCGGTTTGAAGGGAACTACGAAAGAAGGCTGATGATATGGAAAAGAAAAAGCTGGTAGCTTGTGATGTGGATGGCGTTTTTGCGCCAATACTCAAAATCCAAGGCCAGCCGGGCATTGATTCGGGATACTTCGCCCAATTCGTTGCAGGGCAGCTAGCCGGAGGCAGGGGCCCTAAATTCTTAGCAGATGCTGAAGTCATTTACTCGATTGGCGTGCAAGTTCAAGTTGCCCAGGCGAATGGCCGCAGTGTTGATTTGACTGAAAAACAGCGAAACGTTCTCGATGAGTATGCGGAGTTTCTTCCTTCACTGCAAAAGTTGGTTCCTGGCATTGACTACCCGGCTGTTTTCGCAAGACTTTGGAAGGAAAACAAGCCTGCAACGCTAAAGCTTTTGGAGTCAGTCGGAAGCGAATACCCTTCCATGAATGGAGCCGATGGCTTCATCAAAGAGTTTCTAGCGCAGGTTTGGCTTATCAGCATGACCCCGCGGCCAATAATTTCTGCTTTCGGAAAACGGTTTGGCGTTCCCGCTGAGCGGATTATGGCCACTGACGTTTCTGTTGTTGACGGGAACATCCTGGGCCTTTCAAATGGAGTTAAAAGCATAGTTCAAGGAAAACGCAAGCAAGAACTTTTGCAAAAGCTTTTAGGGGATTTTCCCGGCCTTCCAATTGCAATAGGCGATTCGTCAGGCGATTGGGAAATGCTGCGCTTTTCAAATGACCAGGGCGGTCTTGCGATTGCTTTTTTGCCAAATCAAGGCCTTTTGAGGAAAGTCCTCTCACTTGAAAATGCGGTTGTGTTTTGCGAGGCTGATTTCACGGCTCTTTCTCGTGTGGTGCGCGAGTTTGACGGCAGGACGGCTTCAATTTCACCCTCAAAAAACATTTGCACCGTGGAACAGTGCGTTGAAAAATTCGATGAACTTTCGGCAACCATTTCAAAAGAACGGGAAAAACAAGAACAATTTTACGGCCCGTTGGGAGAGCAGCTTTTTGAGAAATTGACGGGTGCTTAGAATGATTGGGATTGTCGACTACGGCGGAGGGAATTTGGGTAGCGTTAGCAATGCCCTGAATTTTTTGGGCGTCGAATTCCTGTCTTCAAGCAAAAAAATTGAATTGGACGGCTGTTCTGCGTTGGTTTTTCCCGGCGTCTGTTCTTTCGGCTTTGCAATGCAAAAGGTTGATGAACTGGGCTTGAGGGATTTCTTGCGCGATTGGATTTCAAGCGGAAAGAATTTTCTGGGCATTTGCGTCGGCATGCAGGTTTTGCTTGAAGCGAGTGCTGAGTCTCCTGGCGCGGAGGGGCTGGGCGTCCTGAAAGGAAAATGCGTAAAGTTCAGAAATCTAGGTGTGAAAGTGCCTCAGGTTGGCTGGAATTCCGTTGAAAGCAGCGTATTTCCCTCAGGGTTTGCTTATTTCGTCAATTCCTACTACTGCAAACCTATGGGCAGCGCCGAAAAGGCCGTTGCGGCAAAAACTGAATACGGCGTGGAGTTTGCCTCCGCATTGAAATTCAAGAATTGTTTTGCCACGCAGTTTCACTTGGAGAAAAGCGGGGTCTACGGCCTTGATTTGCTTAGGGATTGGTTGAAATGCTTGCGAAAAGAATAATCCCGTGCCTTGACGTGAAGGAAGGGGCGGTTGTCAAAGGAACGAAGTTCCAGGACCTGAAACGGGTTTCCAATCCCGTAGCGTTAGCTTCAAAATATTATGACGAAGGGGCTGACGAGATAGTTTTTCTCGACATTGCCGCGTCTCGCGAAAATCGGAAGACCGTTTTCAACCTTGTCCGGGAAACGGCGCGTAAAGTTTTTGTTCCGCTGACTGTCGGGGGCGGGATAGTTTCCCTCGGTGATTTTTCAGATGCGCTTCAGAATGGCGCGGACAAGGTTTCGATAAACACCACTGCAGTCCGCGAGCCGCAGCTGATTTCAAAGGCAGCAGACCGGTTCGGTTCCCAGTGCGTTGTAGTGTCTATTGACGCTAAAAAAACTCCTGGCGGCTATCGTGTTTTCGTGAGCGGCGGAAGCAAAGAGACTCCGCTTGGTGCAGTGGAGTGGGCGGTAAAATGCCAGGATTTGGGCGCAGGAGAAATTTTGCTTACCTCTATAGATGCAGACGGCACGAAAAAGGGTTTCAACTCGGGCCTTACTAGGGAAATTTCCGAAAAACTTTCCATTCCCGTAATCGCATCAGGAGGGGCAGGCAGCATGCAAGATTTTTTCGAGGTTTTGTCCAGCGGCAAGGCTGATGCGGCGTTGGGCGCTTCGGTTTTTCACTATGGTGAGTTTAGCGTGAGTGAACTAAAGCAATTTTTGGATGAAAAAGGCATTTTGGTGAGAATATGATTATTCCGTGTATTGATTTGTTGGATGGCAAGGCGGTCCAGCTGAAGCAAGGAAAGGAAAAAATCCTTGAGGTTGAAGACGTTTTCGGCATTGCCGGACGTTTTTCCTGCGCTGGCGATTTGGCAATCGTGGATTTGAACGCTGCATTCGGAAAAGGGAATAACGATTTGCTTGTAGAACAGCTGTGCGCCTCCTACGATTGTAGGGTTGGCGGGGGAATTAGGACTTCACAAAAAGCCGAGCAGGTATTATCGTGGGGGGCAAAAAAAATAGTTATCGGCACTGCCGCTTCCAAGGACTTCCTTTCAGCTTTGCCACGGAAAAAAACCATAGTTGCCATAGATTCTTCACGCGGTAAAGTCGTGGCGAACGCATGGCGTGAAAGCACTGGCGTTCCAACCATTGATTTTGCGTTGGATTTGCAAGACTATTGCTCCGGCTTTCTTTACACTGGGGTGGATGTTGAAGGTATGATGGGCGGTTTTGACCTTGATTTTGCAAAATCTTTGCGCGAATTGTTG
This sequence comes from Microcaldota archaeon, assembly GCA_013331595.1. The sequence goes on from DUGE01000101.1 coordinate 12,918, forward strand.
GATGGTGAGTTGGTCGTAGCCGGCGGCATTTCAGAGATTGAGCAAGTTTCCAATTTGGATGCTGCAGGAATTGATTGCCAAGTGGGTATGGCTGTTTATTCCGGCAAACTTTCAATCGAAGATTGTTTTGCAAGTTGCGTTAACTTCGAAAAAAGAGGCGGGCTTGTGCCAACCGTCGTCCTGGACCCTGATGGCAGAGTTCTCTCTTTGCTTTATTCTAATTACGCGTCTCTGAAAGAGGCTTTGAAAACCGGCGATGGAATTTACTTTTCAAACTCCCGCCAAAAAACCTGGAGAAAGGGAGAGACTTCCGGAAACACCCAAACGCTTTTGCGGGCCTATTCGGATTGCGATAGGGATGCCTTGGTTTTTGTGGTAGAACAAAAAAATGGTGCTTGCCACACTGGCGAATACTCGTGTTTCAACAACTATGGCTTTAGTCTGCAAGATTTGGAGAAAACTATTGCCGAGCGGATATCCGTCCCCTCGCCGAAATCTTATACTTCTCTAGTTTCGACAACTCCTGCGCTTTTGGAGGAGAAAATCATGGAGGAAGCGCAGGAAGTTATTGATTTCACTGACCAAACCAACTTGAAGCGTGAAGTTGCGGATTTGACTTACTTCCTGACGATAAAACTCGCAAAAAACGGGTTGAAATGGGATGACGTTTTCAAGGAATTGCAAGCTAGGAGCAAGTAAAACTGTGAAAATAAATAACCGATGCACCTGATACTTTGAGGTAATGACATGACTTCTGACCTTTCACCGCCGCGAGGCTCTCGCGACTTTCTCCCGCAAGAGAAAATACTGCGCGACAAGATGGAAAGCTTACTGCGCAATGTGTTCGAACGCTACGGCTTCAATCCGCTTGAAACTCCTGCGTTGGAGAACTACGAAGTGCTTTCCTCGAAATACGCTGGCGGTGAGGAGATACTCAAGGAAACTTACTCGCTGGAAGACCAAGGCAAGCGCAAGCTTGGTTTGCGCTATGATTTGACCGTGCCTCTTGCACGCGTGTTCGCAGGGCAAAAACTTGCGTTGCCTTTCAAGCGCTATCAAATCGCAAGCGTCTGGCGCGACGGTCCCATCAAAGCAGGACGCTATCGCGAATTCACCCAGTGCGATGTTGACGTTGTTGGCGTTGCTTCCCCAAAGCAGGAAGCGGAGCTAATGGCCTTGGCGAACGACGTGTTCAGGGCTTTAGGAATCAAGGCGTTCGTCAAAGTCAACAGTAGGAAATTGTTGAACGGCTTAATCGATTTTGCGGGAGTCCCTCCACAAAAAGTTATTCAAACCATACTTGAATTAGACAAGTTCGAAAAAATAGGGGCGCAAGGCGTTTTGGCTGAATTGACGAAAATCTTGGGCGAGTCTAAGGCGAAAGGCGTTATCGAGCTTTTTGCAGAAGCGGAGAAGGAAAAGAGCTTGCGCGTTTTGCAGGGAATGGCTTTGAATGAAGAAGGCAAAGCCGGCCTGGCGGAATTGCAGGAATTGTTTTCGTCCCTCGAAGATTTTGGCGTGCCGAAGGGTTTCGTCATGTTTTCACCTTCCCTTGCCCGCGGGCTGAATTATTACACTGGCATTGTTTTCGAGGCTTTCCTGGCCGAAGAGGAAGAGAGCGGCATCCGCTCTTCAATTGCCGCAGGAGGGCGTTACGACGAGATGATAGGCAAGTTTGCAGGCTCGAAAGACCGCATTCCTGCGGTTGGCATAAGCTTTGGCTTTGATGTTATTGCGGAAGTGCTGAAAAGCAAGCAGGAAACTGCCGGAACTGCGGCACAAAAGTCGATTGCCCGGGTTTTAGTGATTCCGTTCGGGAATTATGCTTATGCCCTTCGCACTGCCCAGGAGTTGCGCTCTCGCGGCGTTCAGTGCCTGATTGACTTGGAAGGCAAGGGCGTTTCGAAAAACCTGGATTTTGCGAACAAGCAGGGCATTCCTTTTGTCGTTTTCTGCGGCGAGCAGGAGGAAAAGGCCGGGAAAATAAAACTGCGGGATATGCAGAGCGGCAAGGAAGACTTGGTTTCGCTGGCAAGTGCACTGGCCAAACTAGGCTGAAACCAAACCTAGAGGGGGTTTTTTAAGGCACGAAAAAGCTTTAAACGAGGTTTCTGTTATTCCCTTAGCCAAATCGTTAGTTTAAGGGGGCGTTGCCATGAAAAAAATCTTTGCAGTACTGGTTTTAGTTGCTTTAGTCAGCTTGGTTTTGGCGAATGCCGGCGATACGAACGGCGGAAGGACGAAGAAAATTATTGGCGAGGGAGACGTTAATTCTTTTATTGCTAAGGGCTGCGTGCAAAAGCCCCTTGATTTGAGGACGGCTTTCGCGCTCGACTGCCCTTCTGATGCAGATTTGGGTGGTTTGAATGCGTATGCTGACGTTCGCGTTTTCGCTTTTGACTTGAATGCCGACAAGCAGGTTAAGGCGGATTTAGTTTGGGGCAATTACACGGGCAGCGGAAGGAGCGTGGCTGTTGTTGATACGGGCATTGCCTATTCCCACGCAGAGCTTGCTTCAAGCTATTTGGGCGGAACGGATTTGGTGAACAACGATGCAGACCCGTTTGATGACAATTCGCACGGCACTCACGTGGCTGGAATCATAACCGCCGATGGAGTTAGTGCGAATGCAAAGGGCGTTGCGCCCAATGCTGGCGTTTATGCAGTGAAAGTGCTCGATGCGAGTGGCAGCGGCGCTTTGAGTACGGTAATCGCTGGAATTTACTGGGCTGCGGACAATACCGCTGCTGACGTTATCAGTTTGAGCTTGGGAACTTCCAGCGTTTGGAAGCAGGGCAACTGTGATTCAGCTTACCCGGCAATGACTGACGCTGTTAATTATGCCGTGGGCAAAGGAAAGGTTGTGGTTGTTGCAGCAGGAAACAGTCCGGGCGGCGTTTCACTGCCAGGCTGCATCAGTTCGACGGTCGTTGTTGGCGCTGTGGATAAGAAGGACAAGATCGCCTCGTTTTCCGGAAGGGGTTTTGCGCTAAAGAACCACGGGATTGTGGCGCCGGGAGTTGGCATTTATTCCTCGATTCCATCTAGCTATGCTTCGTACAGCGGAACTTCCATGGCAACTCCATTAGTCTCAGGCGTAATCGCGTTGATGAAGCAAAAGAACCCTGCGTTGACCGTGGCGCAAATAAAAGGCATCCTGTTCAGCACTGGCAAAGACCTTGGGAGCGCAAGGTGCGACACGACTTACGGCTGCGGCAGGGTTGACGCGCAAGCTGCAGTCCAAGCATCTTGAGGTTGAAATGGGCATTAGGCCGCTTTCCAGCTTTTCTTTTTCCCTCTATTCACAAATGTTTTAAATCGCCTCAGCCCAAATTGTATTCTCATTGTTTGAGGCCGAGTGTTAAGGATGAAAGGGTGTTTACGGATTCAATAGCCTCGTTTTCCCCCAGCCTTTGCTTTTCCCATTTCAACCTGAAAACCGTTTTAATTCCTTAATAGTAATCTCTACAATGTCGTGAAAAGCATGGTTTACAACGCAAAAGCAATTGAAGAGTCCGTCTTGCTTAAATGGAAGCTTGAAGGCACTTATGACGCCGTAAAGCAAAAATTTGCGGGAAAGCCCAAATTCTATTTCATCGACGGCCCGCCCTACGCAACGGGCTATATTCACATGGGCACTTCCCTCAACAAAGTCCTGAAAGACTCTTACATCCGTTTTATGCGCATGCAAGGCCATGACGTTTGGGACCAGCCTGGCTACGACTGCCACGGCACGCCAATCGAAGTTAAAACGGAAAAGAAGTTCGGCTTCAAGAACAAGAAGGACATCGTGCAGTTCGGCGTGGGCAAGTTTATTGGCGAGTGCAGGAATTTCGCCACTGAATACCTTGACGTTATGAACGGCCAGTTCGCCAATTTGGGCGTGTGGATGGACTGGAAAAATCCTTACCTCACGCTTTCCAATTCCTACGTTGAAGGAATTTGGTTCACTTTCAAGAAAGCTTTCGACAAGGGGCTCGTGTACAAGGGCGAGTATCCCGTGCACGTGTGCACGCGCTGCGAGACTGTCGTCGCCTTTAACGAAGTCGAGCATAAGACTGTTAAAGACCCCGCTGTTTTCGTGAAATTTAAAATGCGCGACAGGAAGAATGAATTCCTCGTTGTCTACACGACAACGCCTTGGACTTTGCCCTCCAACCTAGCCATAATGGTCCACCCTGATTTCGACTACGCACGCGTTCTCGTGGGCGGCGAGGAAAACGGGGAAGTTTTGATTATTGCAAAAGATTTAGTGGCGAAAGTTTTGGGTGAGGGCAGGAAATTCGAAATCCTCGAAACCTTCAAAGGAAAGGCATTGGAAGGCATGCGCTACGAGCATCCTTTCGCCGACATGGTGCCTTTGCTTCAAAAGCTTTCTTCGGAAAACAAGAAGGTTTTCACGGTAATCCTCTCGCCGAGATTTGTTTCAATCGAAGAGGGAACTGGGCTGGTGCATACTGCCCCAGGCCACGGCCGCGAGGACTTTACTGTTGGAGTGGAGAATAGCCTTCCAGTTGCATGCCCGATGGGTTTGGATGGGATTTTCCGCAGTGAGGCCGGCGCGTGGATTCAAGGAAAGTACGCCAAGCAGGCGGACAAGATAATCCTTGAACTATTGACTGAGCGCAGCGCATTGTTCAAGCTTGAAACGGTTACGCACGAATATCCGAAATGCTGGCGTTGCGATACTTCCCTATTGCTTTTGAACGTTCCCCAATGGTTCATACGCATCGATTCGCTCATGCAGAAGCTCAAGGACGAGAACCAGAAAGTCAATTGGGTTCCGGATTGGGCGAGCGAACGGTTTTCCGACTGGCTGGAAAACTTGCGCGACTGGCCGGTCACGCGCCAGAGGTATTGGGGCGCGCCTGCTCCGGTTTGGGAGTGCGGCAAGTGCGGCAGCGTTGAAGTTGTCGGAACAGTCGAGGAAATGCGCAAGAAAAGCGGTTTTTCCCGCGAGATAGATTTGCACTTGCCTGAAATTGACGAGGTTAAATGGAAGCACGACAACTGTGGCGGCGAGTTCAAGCGCATTGCCGACGTTTTGGACGTGTGGTTTGATTCTGGTGTCGCTTCATGGGTTTCCCTCGGCTACCCCGCGCGCAAGGATTTGTTTGAACAACTGTGGCCCTGCGATTTGCAAATAGAAGGCGTGGACCAGATTCGCGGCTGGTGGAATTCCCAGCTCATAACGTCAATGATAACTTTCGACCGCGCGCCGTTCAAGAACATTATTTTCCACGGCTTTTTCCTTGACGCTCACGGCGTGAAGATGAGCAAGAGCCTGGGCAATATCATTGCCCCGGAGGAAATAATCGAAAAATACGGCCGTGATGCCCTTCGCTTGTACTTCCTTGCGCACGACCCTTCAGAGGACTTCAGTTTCAAGTGGGATGATGTCGAGCAAGTTTCTCGTTTCGTCAACGTTTTCTGGAATACTTTTGTTTTCGTGCAGACCTACGCGCCCAAACGTTCTGTTGAGGAAAAGAAATTGGATTTTGCTTCCCTTGAGCCCGAGGACAAGTGGCTCTTAAGCAAGTTGCAGAACGCGTTGAAAACCCAGGAGTCCGGCAAGCAGTACAAGCTGTACGAAACAGTTGTTGCACTGAGGGATTTTGTGCTTAACGATTTCTCGCGAACTTACATCAAGCTCATTCGCGACCGCGTCTCGCCCTCGGCTTCAGGCAAAGGCAAGGAGAGCGCACAACTGGTCTTGCGAATGGTCATGGGGCAGGCGGTGAAAGCCTTTGCTCCCTTTACCCCATTTGTTTGCGAGGAAATATTTGCCGAATTTTCATCGGATGGCGAGAGCGTGCACGGTTGCGATTATCCCAAGGCCCACGGGGCGTGGGTTGACGATGATTTGGAAAAGCAAATGCTCGTTGCTCTGGAAGTGGCTGAAACCGCCAGCGCCCTCAGGCAGGAAGTGGGCGTGAGGCTCANNCGTGTTGAGCGTGGGCGTTAGCGCATCAAAGCCCGAAAACAAGCTGCTGGTCGAAAAAACAGTTTCAAACCTCAACGGGATTTTGAAGTCAGGGCTTAATGCCAAGGCCGTAGTGCATTCGGAGTTGGGCGGCGACAAGGTCGTGAAGAAAGAATTTTCTTTCGGTACTGTTTTCCTTGACTCGCGCGAAACGCCTGAACTCGCCGAAGAAAGGCTCATGCGCGAGGTCTCGCGCAGCATTCAGGAAGCCCGCAAGCAGGCTGGCAAGGAAGTTTACCAGAAGGTCGTGGTTTTCATTGATTGCGAGAAAGGGCTTTTTGAAAAGTGGAAGAAGCACCTTGAGCACGAGACGACCAGCGAATTGCAGCTGAAAAAGCTGGATTCGGAAAAGAAGGTGGAATTGGGCGGCCACACCGTGAAAATCTCCCTTTAAAATCCGCCCCTGCCCTAATGGTTTTTGCGTTTTAAGGTGTTGATTTTGGCNNTTGGAAGTCGTCCAGAAAGCCAAGCTCATGGACTATTCTCCAATCCAAGGCTGCATGGTCATTCGCGAAGACGCCTATTTTGTTTGGGAGAACGTGCACGATTACCTAGACCCTCTCTTCAAGGCAGATGGCGTGAAAAACTCCTATTACCCCCTCCTGATTCCGGAATCGCTTTTGAAACAGGAATCGCAGCACTTCGCAGGCTTCGTGCCTGAAGTGGCCTGGGTGACCCAAGGCGGGAACGAAGAGTTGGGCGAGCGCCTTGCATTGCGTCCTACGAGCGAAACGATAATGTACACAATGTTCGCCAAATGGATTTCTTCCCACCGCGACTTGCCGTTCAAGATAAACCAGTGGTGCAACGTCATACGCTGGGACACCAAGACGCTCAAGCCTTTCCTTCGTACTCGCGAGTTCCTCTGGCAGGAAGGCCACACTGTGCATACCACAGAGAAGGATGCGAGCGACCAGGCGCTGCGCGCCTTGAATTGGTACGCGCAATTGTGCCAGGATGTTCTGGCGATTCCCGTAATGCAGGGCTTCAAGAGCGAGGCTGAAAAATTCCCCGGCGCGCTTTACACTACCACGATTGAAACGCTCATGCCTGACGGCAAGGCCTTGCAGATGGGCACTTCCCACAACCTCGGCCAGAATTTTGCGAAAATGTTCGACTTGAAGTTCAAGAGCGCTGAAGAAAAGGAAGAGTATGCATGGCAGACTTCGTGGGGTGTTTCCACCCGTTTGATAGGCGCTGCCGTAATGGCGCACGGCGACGACCGTGGCCTCGTATGGCCCCCGAAAATCGCGCCAGTGCAAATAGCGATTGTCCCGATTTACTACAAGGCTGATGAAAAGAGCATGGCCATGATAAGCGCCACGAAAATCGCGGAAAAACTCCGCGAAAAAGGCTTGCGTGTTGTAATTGACGATTCAGACCGCACTCCCGGATTTAAGTTCAACGAGTGGGAGTTGAAANNTCCTGTTGACTGACATCCAGCAAAAACTGTTCCTCAAGGCTAAACTGCATTTGGATTCGCATTTGACTGACGTTTCGCGCATGGAGGAATTCAAGGCAGCGCTTGAGGAAAGGAAGGGGTTCGTCATCGCGCCTTGGTGTGAGGACGGGCGCTGCGAGGAAGCCATCAAGGAAGAGACTTCTGCGGACATCCGCTTCATTCCTTTTGACGCAAAGGCGAAGGGTGATTGTGTCTATTGCGGCAAGCCCGCCAAGACAACCGCCTATTTTGCCAAGGCTTACTAACTTTTTCTAGGCCGGTTTTTCATTTTCTTCCTGGTGGGAACCATCGTCTTGCAGCTTCCTTTGCTTTTATCATAAGTGCTCGAGCTCTTGACTCAGGGCTTTCTGCCACAAATTCCAATTCAATTCTTTTGCTATTGGGATTTGGGTATATTATTCTTGAAGAGACATTGGGCGTTGAACTGATACTAGGATCTGCTAGTTGATTGTTTACTAAGCGTACTTTTATTTTCGCTTCTAACCATCTTCTCATTGTTTCAGCTGCTTCTTCATTTTCTGCCTCCGCACGAAGAAATGTTAATCTAACTTCTGGCTTGCCTGGCTTATGGCTAATTGAGTATTCTCCAGCCGATAACCCCAAGCCCTCTAGATTTTGTTCTATAGCCGATCGTGTTAGTGAATGAAATCGCATAGTTTCGGGGTTGGTAAGTGGTCGCGGAGAGTTTAAGAAAAAACCTAGTATGATTCCTGCAGTAGCTCCCGCGGCTACGGTAGTAGCTCCAACTCGAACGCCCGCAGCAAAAGTTCTTCTTTGAGTCCTTCGATATTGTTCGGCTGCGCCTCTTCGAAGATATCTGGAACCTCTTCTCAAGCTATTCAACCTCGGACAATAAATAAGTTTATGATAAATTCCGGTTCATATAACTCTTTCTTCGAAAATTAAATGTGCTGAGGCTTTGGCGCAAAAAATATTCTCGTAAGAATTGGTAGCCCCGGGCGGATTTTCGGCCCAATGTTTTCTTTTGGGCTGAAGCACTTTTCTTTTACAAAAGAAAAGGGCTCTTCGAACCGCCGTCCACAGCTTTCTTCTGCAAAGCGGAGTTGCTCGCTTTTTTTGTAAAGCTCGCTTATCCGTCTTTAGCTCCAAAGGCTGTTATCCTGGACCACTAGACGACGGGNNGAGGGGTTAAAGCTCGGAATTAAATATTTGGCGGAAGGAATTATTATATAGTTAAGGTAATAATCTTCCAAGGATTTTAGATGGGTAGAGGGTGTTTTTGCTATGGGTAGAAAGCGTCCGTTCGGCTTTCCGGAGTTCGGCTTGGACGACGGGTTTTTCGAGGAGTTCGGGCAGATTGAGGAAATGATGCGGCAGATGCTGGAAAGCCACTTCAAGGATTTCGACGAGAAGGCTTTGGAAGCGAAATTGCCTCAGCCGCGGGTTTACGGTTTTACGCTCAGCTTCGGTTCTGAAGGGAAGAACAAGCTAAAGCAGTTCGGTCTTCCAGCCCAGAAGCAGGTGCAGGCGAAGGGCNNTGAAGGGCATGGCCGAGCCTGTTTTCGAGCTCATGGAAAAGCCCGATTCCATTACTATTGTGGCAGAACTTCCAGGAGTCGAGCCTAAGGATTTGCAGTTGAGGGCTTTTCCCAACCAGTTGAGCATTCGGGTTAATGACCCGGAACGGCTTTTGTCAAAAACTTTCGCCTTGCCGGCTGAAGTCGTTTGGGATTCAGTCAAGCACAGCCTGAAGAACGGAATTTTGGAAATCGTTTTGAAGAAGAGAAAATGAACAGGCGGGAGTTGAACGATTTAATCCGCTCGATCGGAGTTTCCGTTTCCGTAGCAAACGCTTTCAGCAAGGTCGACCGGGCGGAATTTGTGCCAAGTGAAATGAAGAGCGCCGCCTATCGAGATGCGCCCGTCCCCCTTCCTGAGATGCAGACCACTTCCCAGCCTTCGCTCATAGCTTTCATTCTTAACGTCCTTGCCCTTTCTAAAGGCGATGGGGTTTTGGAGGTTGGGACTGGCTTCGGCTTCCAGACTGCTTTGCTTAGCGAGCTTGTGGGCGCCAAGGGGCTGGTGGTTTCAATAGAGTTCTTCAAAACCCTGCATGATCAGGCTCTCAAGCGCCTGAAGGGAAGGAAAAACGTTTTGCTGTTGCACGGCGACGGTAAGGACGGCCTTGCGGCAAAAGCGCCTTTTGACGCGATTGTGGTGAGCGCGGCCTGCGACGTCCTTCCCGCAAAGTTGTTCAGTCAGCTGGATGTGGGCGGGAGGTTGGTTTACCCTAGGAACTCTGAATCGGGGCAGAATCTCGTGCTCGTGGAAAAAAACGAGTACGGCGAGCCGGCAATCACCATGCTCCTGCCTGTTGCCTTCGTGCCCTTGCAATAGGAAAAAAGCTAAAAAAAGAAAAAAAGGGAAAAAGCGGGTTTAGCGCTTTTTCGTGTCCTTGCAGCACATGTTATCTTTACATATGGGGCACATTCCCTGCATGTGCATGAGCTTTGCCAATCCGTATACTAAGATGAGCAATCCTGCGATGGTGTGTACCATCATTCCGTCGTTCCACCAGCCTTGGCCGTAGGCAAGCAATCCCAAACCTGCAATTACCATGGCAATGTTTGCTATTGTTCCACAAGTTTTACTCATGTGCATTCAAAATCCCCCTCCTTTGCGAGAACTTTAGGTTGCTTAATGATAAGTGTGTATTTAAGAGTTTCAATCCGCCGCCCTAGAAAACGAATGCGCGAGAGTACGGCGAGTGGAATGCCTTGCGCTTGAGGTTGATGCGCTTCCTGTTCTTCTGGGGCTTCATTTTCCTGTTTTTTGAAATAGTTGGAGTCAAGAAAAGCACGCTTCAATCTTTTTGGTCTTACTACTTATGTGTGAGGAGGTTGTTAAACCGTTGGCTTGGAGGATTATTTAGTAAAAACACATTTTGTCCCACTGGCTTTTGCCAGCGCCCTTGCTGAATAACGTAAAAAGTTCCGCAAAGGCTTATACTCTTGAACGCTAATAATATGCTTATGGAACTTGACCCGCGCATAGGGCGCGCGATAAAAAAAATGAGTTTTGAAAAACTCCTGCCTGTCCAGGAACAGTCCATTCCCTTAATCATGCAGGGAAAAAACCTGCTCGCCCAATCGAAAACCGGGACTGGAAAAACCGCGGCTTTCGCCATTCCAATCCTGCAGAAGCTTGACGAAAAGCAAAAACTCCAAGCACTCGTCCTAGAGCCGACCCGTGAGTTGGCGATTCAAGTGGGAAACGAATTCAGGAAAATAGGCGCCGAAATGCCTTTCCGCGTTGTGGTTGCGTACGGAGGAACGCCGGACGACCGGCAGAAAGAACTGTTGGAGAAAGGCGCGAACATCATGGTCGGCACTCCCGACCGGGTTTTGGACTTGGTTTCTTCAGGCCACGCCAAGCTAGATAAAATAGCCTTCTTGGTCTTGGACGAGGCGGACTTGCTGTTGGACTACGCCCTTGCCTTGAAAACAAGGAAACTCTTGAAGAGCGTTCCGGAAAAAGCCCAGAAGCTGTTTTTTTGCGTTCACCTGCCCGGCAACCTCGAGGAAGACGTGAAGAAATACTTGGGCGATTTCGAGAAGGTCAAGACTTTTTCTTTCGGCAAGCTTTCCGAAAACCTCAAGCACGACGTGCTCAAGGTCGAGGAGGACAAGAAATTTTCTGAATTGAAGAAACTCTTGAACGAGCGGAAGAAAACGCTGGTATTCTGCAAGACGAAAGAGTCGACGAGCGAGTTGAACGAACGGCTTGGCAAGAGCGGCTTCAAAACCCGCATGATTCACGGCGATTTCGACCAGACGAGGAGGAATTCGGCCATTTCGTCCTTCAAGGCCGGCCACGCCAACATTCTCGTTGCGACGGACGTCGCCGCCAGGGGGCTGCACATTCCCGAACTGGATTTGGTTATCAATTACGAGCTTCCGCAGAATTACGATTATTACCTGCACCGCATCGGCCGCACGGCTAGGCTCAGCGCCTCGGGCAGGGTAGTGACGTTCGTTTCCAAGGCAGACGCACAGCGGTGGAAGGAAATTAAGAACAAGACCGGAATAGCCTAGGAAAACTTAATCTGCTTCTTTTAGTTGATCTAGAATTTTTCCAGGATTCATTATCTTGATTCCTTGAAACTCTTCAATATTTGTCAAATGCGGATCCCAAGACGCCAAGAAATCTGCCTTAATGTAAACAGCACACTCAACAATGCTGTTGTCTTCATCATCTTCTTTTACGGCGTTAAGCTTGATGTCGGGCTCTACAAGTTTCAAGAACTGCAAAAACACTTCGACCATTTGCTCTGCTCGCTCTAGCGGAACCTGAAAGTCTCGCTGTATCACTTCCTTAAATTTTATCAAAATCTCTTTTGAAGTGTAGCCGATTATTTTGCCCTCTGTGAACAAGTGAATTAATTGGTAAGACATGCCTTTTTCAGATAAGACGGCTGCTATCAAGACGTTTATGTCGGGCACGACTTTTATCATTTAATTTTCACTTCTTGTGCTGCTTTTCGACTATCTTTTCCGGGCGAACATCCAAACCCAAAGATTTAGCGTGCTGTCTGCCCCACTTTGCCATTTCTTCAAAAGCTTTGGTAGGTTCAGGAACGACGAGTCTCTTCAATAGTATTGAATCCGCGTTTTTATTGCCGAAAACAACGAAAGTTGAACCGGCATGCAAATTCATGTCCTCTCGAATGTCCTCCGGAATAACCACTTGTCCTTTTGAAGACATTTTAGCTACCTGTGCTTCTACTTCACTAGCCATACGAGTCACCCCTCGATACTAATTCTTACTAGTAAGACTAGCTTATTAATAGTTTTGGTAAGCTTAACCCTAGATTGAATCTGAGTACTTTTTTAAGAAGAAGAGCGCCTTGGCCGGGATTCGAACCCGGGTCTCCAACGTGACAGGCTGGAATGCTAGACCACTACAATTGGCAACTTTTTCTTTCGGCTGAGCTTTGCTTCTCAAAAGAAAGAGTTTCTACCAAGGCAGTCTAGGCGCTGGAAAGTATTTTTTTCTCAACTCTTTTAAGGCTTGCGAAAACAATATTTATTCATGTCTCTCCCGCGCGAAATCACTGAGCTTCGAAAACGGATTCTTGGTAAGGCCGTAGAACTCAATGTGCGTTGGCCGATACCTAAGATTACGGAAGGCTCGTCAGAAGGAAAGGGCACAGCAGTTACTGGCGGAATACAACGAGATGCTTATCTTAATCTAGTTCATTCGACTAAGCCCGCCGATAAAATCTGGCGGTATAATGCGCTTCAGCATAAGGAACTCGGGGCGTATATCGTTGATGAAATGCTAAAACTGGTTCCGGCTAGCACAGCTGATGTTGAAACTAAGGCTTTAGCTAGAGCCGTTTACAATAAAATGCATGAGGATGAAGTGCCGCCTTTTGGCGTGTATCAACGTAATTTGATTGTTTTGCCAGGAAAGGAAACCGGACTGTTTATTGGAAAGTGGGGAATGTTAAGTTTCAAGCAGCGCAGGAAAGCTATCGCTTTAGTGAATACGGTTAGCCGAATATTGGTTGACTTGAAGGTTAGCATTGATAACAAGGTGGCTGAAGAAAATCAAATTGCTGCCGAGCAGCGTTTTCATTTGACTATTTACGCCGTTCACAATTTGAGAGATTTGAATTACAAACTTTGTCAAAAACTTGGGATTTATTCTAAAGCTACTTAAACTTCATTGAGTGTAAAGTCCCGCGGGCCAGATTTGAACTGGCAACCCTCTGATTTCAGCAAAGCAATTTTTCTTTCTTTAGTTGAGTTTTCTTTCTTTTCGCAAAAGAAAGAAAAGTCACAGGCTACAGTCAGATGCTCTGCCAAATTGAGCTACCGCGGGACCGTAAATTAAAAGGGAAATGAGAACCTTTTAATTGCTTGTTGCGTTTATTAAAAGTATGCCCACTAGTGTTAAAAAAATAACCGTTTACCTGCTTTTGGCTTTGGCCTTGTCATCGGCTGGCGTTTTTGCCTTGACTGTGCAAGAGCAGGCTAATTTCTTTGTGAACAGCGGGGAAACCGCATCCGCTGTCCAGGCGGGCGCCTATTACGTTGTTTTGGTTAATGGTGTTGAAACTGCCGTGTTGAAGCCGGTTGGTAATGATTTCACCATAGTGCAAAGCCAAGGCGAGTTTACCGTAGCAGTACAGGCGTATTCCCAAAACGTTTTCCAGAATGACTTGAAGCCCGCAGTGCCCGGCATAGAATCGACTTTCGATTCGCTCAAGGGCATTGTTGACACTTGCCTCAAGGGCTCGAAGTGGTTTTCTTTCAACGCCACGCGCGGCGGCGTGTACGTAGCGTATAACGTGCGCTACGACCCGTTCCACTGGCCGAAAGAATGGGGCGCAATCCACTACATTGAAGACAACGTCTATGCTTTCGAAGACTCTTGGAACTCGGCCAAGGCCGGAATGGAGTCCCTAGCCTCTTCGCTTTCCGATGCCGAAGTTGCTTTGGCAGCTACGGCCAACGCCCGCGAGGGGTTGAAGCCCATTCGCGCGCAATACCCCAAGTACTACGAGGCTTTCTTGAATGCGACTAGCAGCAACCAGTACGCTTACAGCATTCAGGCAAAGCCCTACCCTTGCGCTCCAGATTCCGAAGTTTCGGGAAAAATAGACTCGATTTTGAGCGCAATCGGTGCAAGCAAGTTTAATCCGCCTTCGTACTTGGTTTCCCTGATTTCCAACAAAACTGCCGAGAGGTTCGGCCAGGCAACGCAAACAAAGCAGAATGCCACCCAAAGCATCAGGGCTTCAGAGCTAGTGCAATCTGCGCAAACCCTGAATGCAAACTTTTCATCCTTGGGAGTGACGCTCGACAAGTTCCAGAGCGACTTGACCGACTTGCAGAATTCGGTCGGGACGAATTCCTTCGAAAACCAGACTGCCGTTTTCTCGGCGCGCCTTGAAAAATACCAGGGCCTCTACGTGCAATATAACGCCACGCTATTTTCCCTCAACCGCGCCCAGGGCGCCTTGACCAACGCTTCAAACCGCTACGGCGGCAGTGACGACCGGGTTTCAGACCTGAAAAGACGCCTTGACCAGGCTAATGTGGAATTGAGGGAAAGCCAGAGCCTCCTGAAAACAGGAAAGCTTGAAGTGCTAAACCTGCCAGGATTGAATGAAAACGCAACTTCGATTGCAGTTACGGCGGAAAACCTCCAGCCTAAAGAAAACCAGTTTGACCTCGTAACCATCGGCGTGGTCATACTAGTTCTTGCTTTGCTCGTGGGCGGATTCCTATACCTCCGCAAGCGCCAGCCTCCCCAGGCGGAAAGGCCCCGCATTTTCGGCGGCAATAGTGATGAAATAGAGCAAATGGATTTTGGAAGCGAAAACCCCCGCGGCTAAAAATCATTTTTTCCCATTTCGGCAAAAGTAAACCTATTTTATTTCCCCTACAGCCAAACTATTATTCACGGGGGATTGGGGTAGCCTGGTATCCTGCCAGCTTTGGGTTGACATCCCTTTCTTTTTGCGAAAAGAAAGGTCCGTCACCCCCAAAGAAAACTTTGGGGGCCTGCAGCATTCAAGAAGAGTTTTAGGAATAATTTTCTTTCGAGTGCAACAGGAAAAACAGTTGGCGACCTGAGTTCAAATCTCAGATCCCCCATTGGCATTTCTTGCCTTGCCTCACCAAAGCATAGTTTTTTAAAGTAAAAAAGTAAAACTATTTTACTGGTGTTTTAAATGATTGGGAAGCAAGTTCAAGTTACGACAACCTCGCCTAAGGGGCAGGTAGTAATTCCACAGGAAATTAGGGAAGCTTTGGGTATAGAATCCGGCACTAAATTCGCGGTTTACGGAAAAGGGGATACTGTAATTTTCAAGCGCATTGAAGTTCCGTCCGTGAAGGACTTTGAGAAATTGGCCGGTTTCGGCAGGAAATTTGCCAAAAAGAAGGGCATTACAGAGAAAGACGTTATTAGTGATGATTAGGGTTTTACCCGATTCTAACGTGATTATTGGACTGCACCCCTGATTTCGANNCGGAGACTATCAGCTTGTGACTTCCCTTGAAATAATCGAGGAAGTTTCAAGCAAATTGCGAAACAAGTTTCTCCTCCCAGAAGAGAAAATAGCCGAGTTAGCCAATGTCATGCTTAATTTATTTCAGGTTGTGAGCGTAACAACTGAAGTCATTGCCGCCCGCGACAAGAGCGATGATAAAATAATCGAGTGCGCAATTGACGGAAAAGCGGATTTTATAGTAACCGGCGATCCGGATTTGCTCGTCTTGAAAGAGTTTAAGGGCATTAAAATCGTTAGCCCGAAAGATTTTCTTGAAACTATCAAGTAAACTATTTAAGCATGAAGTTT
>DUGE01000009.1 GCA_013331595.1 Microcaldota archaeon
TGCTCTGTTGCATAACTAGCTTTAAGTAGGCGTCTTTCGTCGTCTGTTTGGTGGGTTTTTCGGAGGAAAAGCTCATGACCAGCAAAACAGACGACGCCAAGTACATCCGCCGAGGCATGCTTTTAGCATGCCCCGAGTTCCTAGGCGACTGGCAAGCCGAACTTGCCCGCATGAACCGGGACAAGGTCGGCGCGCCCTACGAATATCCTGATTCACTGCTGGACTTCGCTGCACGATTGAAAGACTACGCGGGACTGTCGTCCCGCGCCGTTGAAGGATTCCTGCTCGGCCTGAGCACGTATATTCCGAACATGAAACGCTGCGACCACACTACCATTTGCCGCCGTGTGAACGAGTTTTCCAAAGCGTTAAAGACGCTCGGCGGTTCAACCATTGCGATTGACTCTAGCGGGCTAACGCCCGCGCGAAAAGGTGGTTGGTTGGCATTCAAGCATCGCAAAAAACAGGCGTACGTGAAGATTCATTTTGCCGTCGACGTGCGCGACGGCAAAATCCTCGAGTTTAAAGTCACGCCGGATACGGTGGGCGACAATAAAGTGTTTCCCGAGCTGGTTGAAAAAGTGCGCAAGCGCTCTCGCGTTAGGAAAGCGCTTGCGGACGGGGCGTACGACGACAAGAAAATCGATAATGCCGCCAAGACCGGCGGCTATAAGCTCGTTGTGCCGCCGCGAAAGAATTCTCGCGTGCGGCGGAAGCCGCCTCCAGAATCAGCGGCGAGAAACCAGCGCGTGCGCGAGTGGAAGAACCTCGGCAAGAAGCGTTGGAAAAAGAAGAAGGGTTATGGAAAACGTTGGGCGGTTGAAACCGTTTACAGCACTTGGAAGCGTTTGTTTGGTGAGGGTCTTTCGGCTCGCGGGCCGAAAGGCGTCGAAGCGGAAGTTCGGCGCAAAGTGTTTTTGCTCAACTTGTTTTTGGCGTTGTAATCTTTTTGGAAAAAACAAGCCGAAAACTATTCGGCTTAATTATTTACGCAACAGAGCAGAGATTGCTATAGTTGCAAAAGCAATGAAAATAATGAATAAGAACATTAGGCTGGGCTTGAAATACAAAAAGAGATCTGAGCTTTATTCAAACACCTATTGATGAACACATTGTAACGTGGGGTCGCGGAGAATCGAACTCCGATCTGCAGGTTTCAACTTAGGGGAGAACCGTAGCACTCCCTCGTCTTTTCACTGAAGAGACCTCTTCACATTTCGAAACAAGTCCGAAATCAGAGCTCCAAATTACATAACTCAATCATCGCCTTGCAAGCAATTCGCGGTTGGCAACAACCGCCTTTGCTGCAAAAGGCTCTCACAACAAAAACCTGGAGCCTGCCGTAATGCCATTATACCATGACCCCATACGAATGGCCTAGGAATACTAAGCAAAAGGACGATATTTAATTGAACGCCTGCATCAATTTTACATGCCTGATGAAATCGACAAAATCCTTTCCGACGGGGAGAAAGTTTTATGGAGAGCCCAGCCCGTCAAAACGCCGTGGGTCATCTCAAAAACGTTCGGCCTAGGCGGACAAGGCACTGGAAGCGCAGCTTTGCTTGTGCTCTTGATTCCAATCCTGACATTACTAACGGCTTTACTTTTTTTCAGCACGTCTAAAACCGCTGCAGGCAAAAGGGCAATTCCGGCATTCGACGTTTCGACGATAGTCTCTTACTTTCTCTTGCTCGTCGGAATAATTTTGACACTGCGCTTGGCTTTCGCATTGCTTTCCTACAAAGTGACGGCCTACGCCATAACAAACCAGCGCGTCATATTCCAATCGGGCATCATCGGCCGCGATTTCAAGAGCGTTCCATTCAATTCAACAACCAGCCCTAGCCTGGAAGTAAGTTGGCTTGGCGAGAAATACGGCGCTGGAAACATCATCCTAGGCCCCGCAGGCGTCACATATATGAAACGCGGCGCCATGATGGCGTTCAACGTTCTCCGCTGGGTTCCACAGCCCTATGAAGTAATGAAAATATTGAACAAGGCCACGAAATCCGCGCCAGTAACGCGCTTCATAAAATGATGGCGCAAAACAAACACGCATTTTAATCCTTAAGCAATTATAATCTACGTTCAATTAAAAGGTCGACAAAATGGAAAAAACAATTATAGCAGGCGTTGACGAGGCTGGCAGAGAAGTTAAACTTTCAGTTTGACTTTAGCCAAAAGGCTGCGTCTTCGGCGGATTGTTCCTGTGCGCGTTCTCAAGCGAATCCTCACTAGAAGGGGAATTGCGCACCATGGGAGTGAAAGACTCGAAAGTCCTCACGCCCTCCACTCGAAGCAAACTCTACCACAAGCTCATCAAAATGGGCGACTATACGGTCGTGGAATACCCTGCAGAGAAACTAACAGACTTGATGCGCAAGAAAGTTTCACTCAACCTCATTGAAGCAATAATGGTTGCCGAAGCAATCTCGCAGTTGAAGGACAAGCCCCACACTGTGTTTGTCGACTCCCCGGATGCAGTTCCGGGAAAATTCGAGGGACGCATCCGCCAGTTTTTCGATGGCGTGGTGGAATTTGTTTGCGAAAACAAGGCCGATGCGAAATACCCTGTTGTTTCAGCAGCCTCAATCATCGCGAAAGTCCTGCGCGACCAGCAGATAGAACACCTGCACAATGAAATAGGGGATTTCGGGTCGGGCTATACGAGCGACCCCAAGACAATCGAATTTCTAGACAAGAACTGGAAAAACAAGGACATCCAGAAGTACCTGCGCCACGAGTGGTCGACAATCAAGGACAAAAAGAGCACTCAAATGGGAATGGGAAAGTTCTTCGAGTGAAAAGCCACATTGGCCCGCTAACGCGCTGGAAGCTGGTAATGGTATAAGTGCACCCCGTCTTTAACAGTGGTCGAATGATGAAACCCCAGCACAGTCGGATTTGAATTTGACTCTTTGGCAAGTTTGGAATCCCGTTTTTCCGCTATCTCCATGAGAACCTGGCCCAGAGCCCGGCGCACGTACTCCCGAAAAATGTCCCTTGCAACCTGCCGCCTAGTCAATTCTTTCGAAAGCGATTTGAAAACATCCAACAAAGCACCGCTAACCGGAAGTTTTTTGACGAACGGATAAACGGGGCCAGGCTCGCTGCCTTTAGGGGCCATAGCAAGACCGCGAGCCCGTGCTCCGACAATTTTTTGTAACGCCTCGGTGTTCGTTATTTGTACTACCAAAGGCCGCTTTTCATCAAAAGAGTTTGGCGCCAAAACGTGAAAATGCGTTTCAGTCATTACCGGAACACTGTGAACAGCCTGTTTTCCAGCCATGCTAAAAAAAGAGCTTTAAGGATTTTAAGGTTGTTGTGGAATTAAAAAAAATGGGAAAAAAGAAAAAAACAAAAGTGAAAAAAATGGGAAGAAACTCGCCTTAAACGAGTTTCTCAAGGTCGTCTTCCTTCTTCTTCGCCACGCGGGCGACCGTGTCCTTCATTCCCAAGCCAATCGCGATTGCAAGGCCCAAGCCGAAAGCAAGGCCAACTGCGCCGAGCAACAGCATGAACGCCGTCCTCAAAATCGAGACATCGGCATTCGGGAGGAACAGGGGCAATGCGATTACCACTGCAGTGTAGACTATGAACGCCTCAATGACCCAGCCGACCAGGTTGCGGAACGGCATGCTTGACTTCTTTATCGTGTCAGTCAAGTAGTCGCCGGCAAGCAAAGCCAACACGAGGATAGCCAAACCTTGGACGAACAGGGGCACGTAACCAACAAACCATGAGACGAGCTGCCCCAGGAAAGTCAGGTTAGTGACTTCAGCGGCAATGCCCAAGAACGCCGCTAGGGTCAATAGCTTCAGCGCCTTGCACAAGACGTCCGTAAGCGTAAAGCCGAACAGGGCGTCGTGAATTCCCCTGCGCTTCAACTCCTTCTCCAAGCCTATGCGCCCGAGGAAATGCTCAAAAACCGAAACCAGAATCATGGAAACTATCCATCCCATTATGAGGAATAGGACCACGATCAGGAAATCTATGAGCCCCAGCAGGAAGTTTGCCGAAGCGTCGCTCAAAGCGAAAACCAGCCTAGAATATATCACGTCAAAGACCATTTTTTCCTCTCACCCCTCGTTTCAATACCCCTTTGCGGGGCTTTCGCCCGTTCAGGTAGGTGCTTTACATTACAAAATCACAGTTTAAAAAACAATGGGAAGGTTTAAATACGGGAATTCGAAGGAGTATTTAAGACTTTTTCTATTGGCTTTAGGACGCCTTTTAGGAATTTTGGGAGTGAAACTATGGTTCAGTATCACAAGCATTCGAAAACCAAGAGATCGGGCAGCGGAGGCCTCAAGCGCTCCAGCCGCGACAAGATTCTCGCACACTACGGCGGCTTCTTTTCAAGGCCGCACTTGAGCCAAAGCGAGAAGGAAGTGCGCAAGCCCTACCGCACCATTGGAGGCGGGAACAAGGTCGCAGCGGCAAAAATAGCTTTCGCCAACGTGGTCGTGCAAGGCAAGACCAAGAAAGTGCGCATCAAGAACGTGGCGGAAAACCCGGCAAACAGGCACTTCGCCAGGGAAAACATAATTACAAAAGGCGCGATTGTTGAAACCGAGGCCGGCAAGGCGCGCATTACGAGCAGGCCTGGCCAGAACGGCGTTGCAAACGCAATCCTGGTTAAATAAAAGTTCTAGAGGTTTTAGCCCGTGGAATTCGCAGTCGTGAAAAAAACCGCGAGCGGGAATTACGTCCTCCGGGCGGTTGGAGACAACCCCGGCGGCATAGAAAGAAGGTACGTATACCGGATGCACAAGAAAGCCGCGGTCGTTTTCGACACAATAGCAAGAATAGCCAGGCCGTTGTACTTGGCCGAGAGCCTTCAAGGCGAACTGGTTGAAGGGGAAAAGCTTTACTCGAAAGATGCTGATTTGGAAGAACAAGGTTAGTAAGTAAGAGGTGTTGCACGTGAAATGCCCTGAATGCGCAAGCTTGAAAATCAAGAAAGACTCCGAACGCGGAGAAACCGTATGCTTAAGCTGTGGCCTTGTAATCGAGGAAAACATGGTGCAGGAAGGCCCGGAATGGCGCGCATTTGATGCCGAGCAAAGGGCCACGCGCGCACGCGCAGGAGCGCCCTTGAAGTACATGAGCCCCAACAGGGGTTTGGTTACCGAAATCGACCAGTACAACCGCGACACGCGCGGGGGCAAAATCGCACCCTCACAGCAAGCGCAACTATACAGGATGCGAAAATGGCACAAGCGGGCGTCCATTTCGAACAGCATCGAACGCAATCTCGCCATCGCATTGACTGAGCTCAACCGCATCTGCTCCCACTTGGGCTTGCCGGAAATCATCCGCGAAAGCTCTGCATTGCTCTACAGGAAATGCGTTGAAAAAGGCCTCATACGCGGAAGGCAGATTGAAAGCGTCGTTTCTGCGGTTACATACGCCATTTGCAGGAAGTACGGCATTCCAAGGACTCTCGACGAGATTGCATCTGTTGCTGAAATCCCGAAGAAGGAAATCGGCCGCACTTACAGGCTGATTACACAAGAGTTGGGCTTGAAAATCCCTTTGACCAACCCGCAGTTCTACCTGACGCGCTTCGTCACTTCGCTCAAGCTCAGCGGAGCAACGCAAAAGAAGGCACAGGAAATCCTAGAACAGGCAATGGCCAAAGGCCTTATCAGCGGACGGGGGCCAATGGGCGTTGCCGCAGCTGCAGTGTACATCGCTTCGGTGCTGACGGGCGAGAGAAGGACTCAGAAGGAAGTTGCCGACTGCGCCGGCGTGACGGAAGTTACAATCCGCAACCGCTACCGCGAGCTCAAGAAAGCCTTGCAGTTGAAGGTCAGCATCTAGAAACCGGAGCCCGTTTCTTTTCTTTTTCACTTTCCTTAGCTTCAGCTTTCCACCCTCTCCTCCACAGCCAATTCTTTTATTCCTTGCCAACCGCATTACTACATGGTCGGGGAATTGATTGCAGCCGTAAGGTCAGGCAAGGAAGGCAGGGTTGCTGGAGAACTAAAACGCTTTTCAACCGACGTTTCAAAGGAAGGGCTAACAACGCTATTTCAGATCCTTGAAGGTCAACTTCCTGGTGAAGAAACAGACCGCCTTCGTTCGAAAAGATATAAAAACGCCCAACTCAAACGCAGGATTATCACAGGCATCGTTGCTGAACACTATCTTAGGGAAACACCAACCAACAGGGAAGGGGAGAGAGATGCATTCCGCCACTTGATTGCAACAGTCATGCTCAACTCCGAAGGCGCTGCTGATGGCCGAGTATCAGTGCCAGTTAATGAATTCATATCCAGAAACATATATGAAAAAATAAACGGCCTCATAAAGGACATGAGGCAAGGTAAACCAACGGCTCCAACATCGGGAATAGTTAATCACCTAGCAAACGGCACAACGTGGCTCAGGGAATTCGAGCTTCCCGGAACAAGAAGAGGCTGAAATGCAAATCACGCATTTTAACGATGAATGCAAAAGGTAAATCCCACATGNNCTGCACGAACTCATCGAAGCCGCAAAGGCTGGGGATTTTAAAAGGGCCAAGCAAGAATTAGCCAAAATCGAAATGGAACCAGACCACAATTCCGTAATGCAACTAGTAAGCAAATTACGGGAAACACTCCCTGGAACAAAAGACAGCGAAGCGGAAGAGGGAAGGAAAAATCATGCGCTTAAAAGCAGGCTTGTAGGCGTAATCACAAGCGAAATGATACTCAGGAAACTCGAAGGATTTACTGAAGAACAGAAGGGAAACTATCGGGATGGGTTGGTCAGGTATCTTGCAAGTGAAAAATTGAAAACAGCCCATGGCGTAAAAGGCGCTGCACGCAAAAAAATTTCATCCAGAATCATAAGGCAGATTCAACACATTAGCGAACAGGTAGAGGGAATGCAGAAACAGAGGAAAATCAGTGAACAGCAGGGGATAGAAATACGACGCCATTTGGCAGATGGCGGAAAAATACTCACCGTAATTCAAATGTGAGCGCATAACTCAACCCCAGGAAGCCCGCGCGGTCTCGACAAACTTTTTAGCAGGGGCGGTTGTCTTAAGCCCGTTGGGTGAAAAATGCGTGCGCGCCACCTTGAATTTCTTCCCTAGGCCTTCCATGAGCAAACTCATTTTCCCCACTGCAAGGCCGAACTCGTCCGAAACAGAGTGAGTGCCGAAAAACCACGGCGGAAAGCCCTGCTCGCCCGTCAAAAGCCATAGGGTTTTTTCAATTCTTTTCCTGTCCTCGTAATTCCTTTCCCCGTTCAACTCAATCAGTTTCTTCAAAAACTTTTTGTCGCAAAAATCGCCAAGCCAAAGCGGCCCTGCGTAAAGCAGGCGGTTGCCGCAAACGCATTTCTTCCGCATGCCCACAAAACGCGAGAGGCACTTGTCGCAATAGGAAATAAACCCAAGCACGGGCTTGCGTTTCCCTTTTTCAATTTCGACCACCAGCTTCACGTAATGCAATTCGTAGTAGCACAGCAGCGGCGTTACGCATAATTTTCTTTCCCAAGCTTTTCTTGCAATGAAGCCCAATAATATTCTCAGTGAAGTCTCATGGGAAAAATCGTTGTACAACGGCTTTGCCCCATAGTCGCGCAGCGTGGGTGCATTTTTCTTCACCAAATTCGCCAGGTCGGTTGCAGTAATGCTCAAAACCCCGCCCTTGCTTTTCAAAGCATCGAGGGCGCTTTCGATGAAAGGCGCGGGAGTGCCGAACGGGTCGACCTCAACAAAATCAAACTCGCCCCTGTGCGCGATACAGAAATCCTCAAAGTGGTCGTAAACGGCCTTGCCTTTTGAAGAAAGTTTGTTCAACTTCAGGTTTTTCCCTGCAAACCCCAGTGCAAGCGGATTGGCGTCAACGAGAAAAAGTTTTTTCACGCCCTTGTTTTCGGCTGCATAGCGCACACCCCTTGCACCGGTTGCGCTCAACCCATCCAAAACGCTTGCGGGCTTCAAGACGCCCACGCATAGCGAACCCATGGTGCGCGAAAAGCGCATTGCCGGGTTGAAGAACACTTCACAGTGGTGTGGATCGCTAAAACTCTGCTTTGGGACTGAAAGCGTTGCACCGCCCTCAGGATAGTCAATTGATTGAACGGTATGGGCCATGAAGATAGGAAAGCATGCGAGCAATAAAATACGTTTCCAGGCATAATCCTAGAGGTGCTTAACTTGATTAATGGAAAAATCGTCCTCAAAAGCTTTTCAACAATGCCCGACTACACGCTGCTAACGCCCGAAGGCTACGCAACAATAAAGCAAGAGGAAACGCAAACCGACTTTCCAATCGGCACGATAATTGAGGCGGATAGTGAAAACGCCAAGCAAATCAGGGAAATCGCCGACGTAAAACTGGAAAAGCAAATCAGGTCGTTCATCGAGGCGAACTCCAAGCCCAACAAGCCCGGGCTTTTGGTTGAAGACGAGGCCATGAAAAAATTCGAGCGCAGGCTGGAGGAAGGCGCGGCTTTCGTCGCAAGAAAACTATTCGAGCTCACTCCCGCGTCGATACGCTTTAATGACGATTGCGACGGCATTAGCGCCGGCCTTCTCGTCAAAAATTCGATTGAAGCGTTCGTCAGGGAAAAAAACATTCCCTACCCGAAGAACTTCCTGCGCAACAGGCAGTGCAACTCCGCAGTTTACGAGTCTGGCGAAGCTTCCTACGATATTGAGGAAATGAACGCTTACACTTATGGAAAAAGGCCTTTGCTCTTTTTGCTTGACTTCGGCGCGAATGACGAAAGCGTGCAGGCATTGGAAAAGGCAAGGGAAAATTTCGACGTAATCACAATAGACCACCACGTTTACTCGCAGAAAGCCGCTTCCCTTGCAACGGTCTTCCTCAACCCGCTTGAATTCGGAGGCATTTCATCGCACACGACCGGGCTTGTTGCATACGAATTCGCCCAGCGGCTTTCGAAAGGCGAAAGACTCTACGCGCTTCTTTCAATGGAATCGGACAAAAGCATTTACTGGGACAAGACCGAACGCAAGGAAGCGCTCGTGCTCGATTACCTTGCCGGAGAAAACCTCTCGCTGGCGAAATACGAGAAAGCCATAGAAAAGGAAACGCAATTCCACTGGCTTGAAGCTTCAAACAAGATTAAGGCTGCCTTCGAGAAAGCCTTGAAGAAAACCAAGGAAACTGCCATTGCAGGCGAGGACGGCAATGCAATACTGTTCACCGTTGAAATGACTGGCGTGGTGCGCAAAAATTCATTCCCTCCAAAAGGCAAGGTGCTGAACAAGATTCAAGACCATTTCGAGCAAGCGAACCAAATGGTGGCAGGCGTGAGCTTTGACGCCAACACGATGCAATTCCGCGTCAGCAAAGCCCTTCACGCGAAAGGATTCAAGGCCACGAAAATAATAGGCGAGGTAAAGCAAGAGTTCCCGCAGATAAGCGGCGGGGGGCACGAGCAGGCTGCTGCAATGCGCTTTGACGAAAGCATTGCCCGCGCCATTCTTGAAAAAACAATCGCCCTTTGTGAAAAGGAAATCGCGGAAAAAATCGGCCCTAGGCCCGTTTAGTTGCGCCTTAGGAAGAGCACTATTATTGCGCCCAGCACCACGGCTACGGCAACGAGCCCTATTAGCGCGAAGTCAAAGCCCTGCTTTGTGGGCGCCGGGGCATCGGCTGCATTTGCAGAAACGGTCTTTGGCGGCTCGTATTCATTCAAAACCTGCGGGTCGAGCGGCTTTTCAACGGTGTAGGAAACCTGCTTGGTTTCCTGCGGCTGGATGTTGTTGAAGAGGAAATCAACCACGACGCTGCCCTCTTCAAACGCGAATGGCGTGACGCTGAAGCCGACAAGTTCGTCCGGCGTTTTGGCCACTTTCTCCGGCAATTTTTCCTTGATGAAAATATTGTTGACTGGAGTGCCGCCCACGTTCTTCACGAAAAGTGTTATTGTCGAATAGGTTTTCGTGGTGTTCCCCCAGGTGACGTTGTAAACCTTGAGTTCACGCCAATACACCAAGTTCCCCTGGTCGCACACCAACGGCTGGAGCGTTTGGGTGAAAACCTGCGTCTGCTCGGAAATAAGTCGTGCGTTGGACAAATCCAATTCTGCAGCGGAAGCTTGCTCTATCGGAACGGGCCCCGCATAACCGTAATCAGAAGAGGTTGATTGGAATGCGTAGGAAAGATTCTGGGGGGCAAAGAAAATCGAGCCAAGCACGCCGGCTGCAACCAAAGCAATTGAAAGAACAAGAGCCAAAGGCTTCCTCTTCTTCCCTACCCGGCCGGACAGCACAAGCACTACGCCCAGCAAGCCAACGAGGAAAGGGACGGCAAAAAAATATTGCGCCAGTGAAAAGTCAGTTAAGCCCATTGCCATAAAGGACAAATAGAAAAACCGGCTTAAAATGGCTTTGGATTTTACCAAAAAAACAAGGAAAAAACAAAAAAACTAAAAGAAAAATTAAGGAAAAGGACTCAACCTTTGCCGCCAGGCGCTTGCTTTACGGCCTCAATCTCGTGCCTTATTGAATTCAGGCTGTCCTTGAAGCGCTCGTGAAAGCCGCTTTGCGAAGGCTGGCGCCTTGCAACAAGCACTATTACGGCCAAGGCAGCAAGCAAGAGCATTCCGATCAAAAGGCTGTTCTGCGAAAGGCCGGTAAACAGGCCGGTTAATCCGCCTGACGCCTTCATCGGCTGCAAAGGCCTGCGGGCAATCTCCCTGCCGTCGCTCAAAATGACCAAAACCGGGTTTGACGCATCCTCGCTTCCAGAGGGGAATATTGAAATCGAAAGGTTGGCCGTATCCTGGGGCGCAATCACTGCCACAGCAGATGATTCCACGCGCCATGAAGGGGGAATTCCCTCAACGCGGGCCGTAACGTTAGTCAAAGGCACATCAAAACCATTGGTAACCCCAACAGTCAATTTCACGCCATTGTCTCCCTGGGACTGGATGGGTTTCACCGCATCGCCAGGCAAAACAGCAGGGGCGCATGATTGGGCGTTGACCAAAAGCCTTGCGCTGCCCACGATGTCCCTTGCGGAACTTTTTGCGGTAACCAAAACCTCGCTTTGACCTGCCCTCAGGGAATTTTCAGGCAGGATAATCTTGAAAGCGCGGCTCTCGCCAGCATCAACCATAAAGCCGTTGGGCATTACGATGGCATTAGCAGGGCCGGTTACCTCAAAAGAATCACCGACATTGCCGGTGTTCTTCACAACCCCGTCTAGCTCTATTGGCTCGCACTGCATGCCTGAAGCTGAAGAAGGCAATTTGACTTCAGCCTCGAATTGCTCGCGAACATCAACACAAACGCTCTTCTCAAAAAGAACTACACCGTGGCGCATGACTTGCACTGACGCATAACGCCTTCCGGGTGCATGACCACTCTGGGGAATAATTGAAGCCCTAAGGTCAAAAGCCTCGCCGCGCGAAAGCGAAAGCGATTGGGGCGAAATGAGCAAACTCAAATCATGGCCTTCACTCAAAACGCGCACTTCGAAAGTCGAAGCAGCACCGTTGTTAACAACGGTCAAAGGCACTGTGGCCTGCTCGCCCGGTTTTAGGGGAACGCACCGGTCCGAACCCAAGACATCAACCGAATAATCAGTAGGCTGGAAGTCTGAAGCATAGGTCAAAGTGCTGTAGACAACAGAACCATCGCCATAGGCCATTGGCTGGCCCACGCCATAGGGGGAAACGAAACTGCCAACATAAGAATTGCACGCCCCGGATGGGTTGGCGATAATCAAAACAGTCTTCTGCAAAGTAGTGCAGGAAGTGGGCGAAGAGCAAACGTCCGCGTAAACGCGGACGGTCTCTGCACCCCTGAAACAATCGGGGGCCCTCAAGTGAAGCCAAGTTCCCTTGC
The DNA here is from genome assembly GCA_013331595.1 of Microcaldota archaeon. The sequence goes on from DUGE01000009.1 coordinate 11,831, forward strand.
TGCCGCTCGCTGGAAGAATGAAACCAGAATCCTCGAAAAAGCCGTTCAACTCTCCATCGCTGGCGCTGAAAGCAACGGTTTTCGCAACGCCGTCAGTATTGGTAAGCCAGACGAACACGCGGGCTTCAGTGCCCTGGATGCGCGCCTGGTCGGCGTCAGCATAAAGGGAAAGCGAGCTGGCGAAAGCTACGCCCAAAAGCATCAAAGCAAACGAAAACTTCAAAATCAAGCCAGAATTCACTAAACCCACCCCTTGCAGGAGAAACGTAGTTTCTCCTTGCTAACCTCTTCCTTTTGCTACACGAACCACTCCATTCAAATGTTACTACTCAATAGTTGCAATTACAGGTATTTAAACGTGCTGGTTTCAATAGTTTTTGGTGATGCCGATGGCGATAAATCCATTAAAAAAACCAGCTGCCGAATTTCAGAGAGTAAGAGTACCAAGAAAACCGACACCTGAAGAATCACCTGGAGATTATGTAAATAGTTCATACGTGATTCATAGATCTGACGGAACGACAAATGCAGCACCCAAGATTTATTGGCCTAGGAGGCACGAAGGCCCACTGCTGCTGGTTGGAAGACATCCCTCCGATCCCTTGCAAACAATCATATACTCATTCGTAAATAAAAAAACAAGTCCGGT
>DUGE01000007.1 GCA_013331595.1 Microcaldota archaeon
AGGTTTTTCGTGCGCGAGTGGCATATTGTTACGGTGCAGTTTTCCTGCAGCAGGAGAATGGCGACGGGCTTTCCAACTGTGTTGCTCCTTCCTATGACCACGGCGTGTTTTCCTTCGAGCTCGATGCCAGTTGATTTGATGAGCTGCATTATTCCTCGCGGAGTGCAAGGCACGAAAGTAGGGTCGCCGGAGAATAGCCGGCCTAGGTTGTAAGGGTGGAATCCGTCCACGTCTTTTGAAGGTGAAATGGAATTTAAAACCGCGTTTTCGTCTATTTGCGGCGGAAGCGGAAGCTGGACGAGAATGCCGTGCACTAGCGGGTCGTTGTTCAACTCGCCTATGGTTTCAAGAAGCTCTTTCTGCGTCGTGCTTTCGGCGAACTGGATTTCGCGGGAATAGAATCCGTATTGCTTGCAGGCGACGTTCTTGCGCGAAACGTAGACCTTCGAGGCCGGATTGTCGCCGACAAGAACCGTGGCCAGGCCTGGTTTTTTCTTCCATCCGGCTATTTGCTTGGCTATGCCTTCCTTTATCTCGGCAGCCATCTTCGTTCCATCGATGATTTGCGCAGTCATAGTTGACACAACTAAATCAGCACGGCTGGAATATTAAAATGTGGGCGCGGTCGGGGCGGGAATCGAACCCGCAGAGGCTGATCAAGCCCACAGAGTCATCAGTTCTGCGCTCAAACCAATTTGAGCATCCCGGCCAAGCAAAAGCTTAAATCCGCTATTTTCTACATATTGATGCTGATCAAGCTCACAGGGTTCATCAGCCCTGTGCTTTTTCTTTTTTTAACAAACCGAGTAGCTTCTAGCTTATTAATTTAATTAGAGTGCCGTGCCGATGGCTTTTTAATTTCGTTAATCAGTGACTTTCTAGGTGTTTGAATGCCTTTTCATCGAGTAGTAAGAGATGTTTTACAAATAGCACTTGAAAATAGCCTCCTTGCCCGTGAGAGAATTGCCGGAAGTGCACCTAAAGAAAGAGCACGCAATGCTGATGCCGAACGAGAAGCTGGAACTGCATATGGTTCTCTATCACGTGCTTTAGAAACAGGGGAGTTGAATGAGCATGCGAGAGAGGCACTGGCTGCAGAAATAGCCGAACATGAGAGGCTCATACTGGAATTGCGAGACAGTTTGGCGAATATCGATTCTTACACTCCATCTCCAAGCCTTTCTCGAGAAAAGTATGAAACGCACTTAGAGAGAGCGATCAAAGTACGTAGATCACGCTGGGGCATTTTGAGTAAGGCACTGGAAAGATAACTTTCCCGTCTATTTCCACTTGTCTTCAAAATCTTTCCAGTTTATGAGCACGCGTTTTCCTTGGATGAGAATGCGGTTTTCGGCTGTCAGCTGGATTGCCTTGGGCAGCAGCCTGTGCTCTTGCTCGAGGATGCGTGCGCTGAGCGTTTCCTCGTTGTCGTCCTCCCAGATTTCAACGGGCTGCTGTAAAATGATTGGGCCGCCGTCAACTGCGGGNNAGCGAAGGGTGTATGTTGATAATCTTGTTTTCGAACTGGCTGATGAATGATTCGGGGACAACGCGCATGAATCCCGCGAGCACGACCAGGCCGACCTCGCGTTTTTTTAGTTCTTTCGCAATTTCAGCGTAATAGTCTTCCTTCTCTTTGTCTTTCGGGTCGATGAAAAGCGCTTCCAGCTTATGCTTTTTCGCGCGTTCCAAGGCCATGGCGTTTTCAACATCGCTTATTACGCACGCGATTTGGGCATCAAGCTGTCCGGACTCGATGTTGTCGATTATGCTCTGGAGGTTCGAGCCCCTTCCGGAAACAAGAATGCCTAGGGCTATTTTCTTCATTTCTTTTCTTCCCCTCTCTCAGCGAATTTAGCCACGAGGTAAGTCGCAATCACGGCAATGATAGTTACCACTACGGCAATCAACATGTCCCAATACCAGGATTCAGCTGCCGGGATGAAATGGGTGATGGCGTTTTTGATTGCCGTATTCCAAAACAGCGCTGCTGTAAATGCGAATGCGCCAGTAATCAAAACCACGATTTGGTTCCTGAATTCACGCCTTACGTTTTCAATGTCTTTCCTGACCATTTAACCGCCTTTTTTACTTTTCAGCTCGCGAAGCGCGTCTGAAGCAATCCATTTGGCGCTCTTAGAATTGAGCTTTTGGATTTCGCCTGCAATCTTAATTGCCTTGCCTCTTAATTTATTGTTGCGCTTGCCTATTTGCCTAAGGGCCCAATTGACGGCCTTGCGCACGAAATTCCTCTCGTCCGTTGCCTGTTTTTTGATTAGGGGAAAGAATTCCTTAATGAATTTTTCATCTGCAGTGGTTTTATCGTGGACTGCAAGCACGGCCATGAGCGCAAAACCCGCGCGCTTTTCAAATTCCCTCTTGCGCGAAGTCCATTCCTTTGCTTTCTTGAATGCGAAGGGCGTTTTGTCGAAGAGGTTCATGCAAACCTCGTCGCACACGTCCCACGAATCGAAGTCTTTTATCCATGCGTCCATTTGTTTTTCCGTAATTTTTGCAGGTTCATCCACCATGCTTGCGAGAATGCGGCCTTCGTGAATGCCCGAACTCCAGAGCCTTTGGGCTAGGGAGTGGTTTTTGCCCATTGCCTTGGCCATCTTGCGCAATTCGGGAATGGGCACGCCAAGGGTGTTTTTAGAGCTTATGCCGAAGCGAGCCATGCCTGCAATGTTGCTGGGATTGCGCATGGATTTGAGCTTTTGGATTATGTTTTCGTATTGGATTTCCGCAGCCATTTTGTCCAACCCCTGTCAAGGTGTTTCTTAGATGGTTGTAAATTTAACTTTAGCTTTTTTTTATTTCGCCTGCTGCTTTCGCTGCATTTCCAGGTAAGATTTTGCGGTGGCAATTCCCAAGTGGTAAAGATATCGCCTGTGCGCGTTATTTTTTCTTTTCAATTCTCTAATTTTAGAATCTAATTCGCCGTTCAAAAGCATTCTTTTTACTTCTGCTAAATCATTCCTGGTTAAATGATCAGACTTTGCTCTCGGGTCATCAGGTCCAAAAATTATTTCACGCATACGCCTAACATTTTCGCTAAATTCTGCATGATTGCCAGATATTGACGCATAAATCGGATAATTGAGATGTGTTTTCGGCACAAAACGTTCTGCGTCTTTTTCGACACGCTGGTCTGTTTTTTTTAACCAGTTTAAAAAATCACCGTCGTTCATCCACCTTTCTCCTGAACTGGTTTTGCCGCCACGCACATTTCGACCATAAAAAAAATTAAACCAGCTCAGATATGATTCCGTATTGCCCATGTAAACGTATTGTCCATCTGTATCTTGAAAAAAGAACCTTTCACCAGGCAAAGTATACGGGTGAACATACCCGTGGTTAGGCTCTACTGTTCCTTTAAATCCAGTTTTTTCAAGAGCTTGATTAATCATTTCAATCGTCCTTCTCTGACGAACCCAGTCTGCTATTCTTACGTGCTTCGTATCAGGATGCAGGGATTTTTTCACGTGTTCTTCTAGAATTTCTTGTTCTCCTTCTGTAATGTAATCCTTGCCCGCAACTTTTGGCGTTACTAGAAACGTTACTTTGGCTTTTGGCGCTAGGACGTGCAACGCGCCCCTGACGAATTCGCCAGCCGGTCTGGCTTCGGTTAAAGGAAAAAAAATTTGGAACCCTTTGCCATCCGAAGGCTTGGGATCTTTTGGAGTTGTTATAATGTCAAAAAGGCTATGCACAACGTCTCGAACTCTCTCTTGCAATCCTCTTTTTCCCCCACTGATTTCATCGCGAACTTTTTCATCCAAGTCGAACAGCGGTTTTCCTCTTTTTCCGCTGTGATAAATTTCAACAAAATGCTGCAAGTTTCTCGGTTCCCTGCGGTATTTTCTCATTTTATTCTGCTCCTTGCCTGTTTCTTTTTTTTGTGGGGTTGACCGACCCGACGTTTCTTTTTGGGGGTGACGGACCTTTTCTTTTTCAAAAGAAAAGGGATGTCGCAGCGGGAGCTCCCGATTCGAAATAGTTCTCCCGGGGGCAGTTTCCTAGCCTTGGCTCCGGCTTGTATCTCACGAGCACTCTTGCTTTTGCTTAGAGTTGCTGCTTCCGCCCTGGCTCGGTTTGCAAGAACAAGGGTAACGCGAGGCAAACCATCGACGCTGTGCAAAGACTTTCCCTCGCAAGCCCTGATCCCTCTTCGGGCGTTCACCCACCTCAAAGCAATTGGCGCACCGCTTGCGCGGCGAAGGGATGCTTAACCCCCTGGCTATCCCGCTGCATTAAAACTAACCTTCAGGTTGTTAAAATCCTTTTCTTACCCTTTTTCAAAGTAATGGGGCCGGGCCGAGTCTTTGATTGTGATTTAAATATAATCATATTCTAATGTGTTTATGGCAACGGCTGGAAATGCGATGATGCAAAAAGACATCTACGCTTTTCACGCCGAGGTTTGCGCGGTGTTCTCCAATCCCGTGCGGCTTGAGCTGTTGGACTTGCTCGGAAAAGGCGAAAAGTCCGTTGGCGAGCTTACTGAACTCACAGGCTTGAGCCAAGCCAATGTTTCCCAGCACCTTGCGATAATGCGTTTCAAGGGAGTGGTCGCAGCCAGAAAGGAGGGGAAAAACGTTTACTACCGCGTTGCAGACTTGCGGATTACGAAGGCCTTTGAAATTATCCGAAGCGTTATCGCCGAGAAGATGAAATGAACAAAAAGGCGGTTGAATTGAAGCTTGGAATTGTTTTGAACACTAACGATGCTGAAAGCGTTTGGAACGCGTTTAGGCTCGCCAATGCTTCTTTAAAGGAAAATCGCGAAACCACCGTTTTTCTGTTAGGCAAGGCTGTAGAATGCGAAAACATCCAAAAAGACGATTTCGACGTTCAAAAAGAATTGAATTCCTTTAAGGAAAGCAACGGCAGGCTTTTGGCCTGCGGAACTTGCTTGCGGTTGAGGGAACAGAAAACCAAAGTCTGCTCGGTTTCTTCAATGCAGGAGTTGCTTGAGTTGGTCAAAGAATCAGATAAACTAATCTCTTTGGGTTGAAAAAAAGTCAAAAGGTGGTTTGGATTGAACGTAAACAACGTCGACATGCGAAAAGCGGGAGCTTTTGTAGAGCAAGTGAAAGCGGACAAGAACGCAGCTCTTAAAGTAAAGAGAGTGGAAGGAACGTGGAATTTGCAGGAAGGCAAGCCGCAGTTCACCGCACTTTTGGAGCATTCTCAAGGAACTACGGCGGTTGAGGCTGACGGCCCGGAGTTTTTGGGCGGAAGCGGCGTAAAGCCGGACCCAATCCAGTATTGCTTGTTCGGCCTGGCTGCTTGCTTCGCACAGACTTTCGCGTCAATAGCCGCCGAAAAAGGCGTCAACCTCGAAAAATTAAGGGTTTCGGTGGAAAACAAAGTTAATCTTTCTAAAGCCTTGGGTTTGGGTGAAGACCCAATAGTCGAGGGGGTGACGTTAAGCGTTGAAGCGAAAAGCAATGGCAACGCGGATTTGAATGGAATTAAAGAGTTGGCAGTGCAAAGGTGCCCCGGCGTTTATTGCCTGACCAATCCCATTCCGTTGAAAGTCGAACTCTTGTAGGAACCGGCAATCCGAAAAAGCGTTTTTTTAAGAAGCGAGTCGCTTAGGGTGTAATAGCCGGCTTCCAAGTCATATTTCATCCATATCAACTGCATTCGCGATTATTTCAATGTTGCAGCTCTTATGCTCGGAGCACCAAGCTTGGCATTTTTCCGCTGTCGCTTTTTCCAAATACGCAAGGCTGCACTCCTCGCAAAAGAAAAGAGTTTTTCCTTTCACTATTTTTTTCACGGTCATAGTGAAACTATCCTTTTATGCTTAAAAACTCCCGCCGAAAGTCTGGTAGAGCAAAAGCAGGTTGAGGAAAATGACTATTGCTGCAATCGACCAGGCGGCGATTTTAGTTTTCGTTTCGTTAGCGTGAGTGCCCATGAGCTTCCGGTCGTTCGTAAGCATGACTAGGGGGACAATGGCGAAAGGTAATGCGAAACTCAAAGCCACTTGGCTTAAAATGAGGATTTGCAGGGGGTCGAGGCCGAACCATATGATTGCGAGCGCAGGAATCATTGTTATGAGCCTGCGCAGGAAAATGCTGAACTTGATGTCCAGAAAACCTTCGATTATCACTTGGCCGGCCATTGTCCCGACTGTCGAAGAGGCAAGGCCTGAGAAAAGCAGGGCTATGGCGAAAACCACTGCAGCAAAGCTTCCAAGCAAAGGAGTCAAAGTCTGGTGGGCCTGTTCTATTGAAGCAACGGGCACGCCGTTGGCATAGAATACGGCTGCAGCCATTATCACCATTGCCGCGTTGATGAAGAACGCGACGTTCATGGCTATAAGCACGTCGAATTTTTCGAAACGCAAGTGTTTTTTCGGGTTGTGGCTTTTTTCATTGAACCTGTTCAATACGAGCGCAGAGTGGAGGTAAATCACGTGCGGCATTACCGTTGCGCCAAGCATTGCAACTGCAACGTAAATGCTGCTGGAAGAAATGCCCGGAATGGCCGTGCTTAGGGCTATGCTGCCCCAGTCTGGTTTTGCGAGGAAAACTTCAATCAAATATGCCACGCCTATCCCGCCCACGAAGGCCATTATCGTATACTCGAGCTTCCTGAAGCCGTACCTTTCAATTCCCAGTATGGTGAAAACCAATACCCCCGTAATCAATGCGGATTCGAACAGGGGAATTCCGAAAAGCAGGTAAAACCCGAGCGCCGCGCCCAGGAATTCCGCAAGGTCTGTTGCAACGGCTGCAAGTTCCGCAACTGCCCAAAGGAAGAGGGTCACCGGGCGCGAAAAGCGCGCGCGGATGTTTTGCGGCAGGGTTTTGCCAGTTGCAATGCCGAGCTTTGCGGATAGGTAGTGGATTACTATTGCCATGATGTTGCTCCAAAGCAAAACCCATAGGAGCATGTAGCCGAATTGAGCTCCGCCTGCAATGTTCGTGGCAAAATTGCCAGGGTCCATGTAAGCCACGCTTGCCACGAACGCCGGCCCGATGAACGGAATAAAGTTGGAGAGCTCGGAATTGCGGAATATCCTTTTAAGAAACATGCCTGTTTTCCTCTTGATTCAAGTTTTTCCTTCTCTTTCAAACTACTATCGGCTTTCCATGCGGGTCGAGGGACGGCCTTCCAAGGATTTTTTCCATGGATTCGATGCTTTCCTGCGAGAACGCATGCTCAAGCAGGTTTGCCTCGCCGTGCACTTCTTCCGGTTTTCTCTTTAGCACGTCCACCAGGAATTTTTCGATGAGCCTGTGCTTGAACGTCAGGCGTTTTGCAAGAGCCAACCCTTTTTTCGAAAGCCCGATGCTTCGGCCGTATTTCTTGAATTCAACCAGCCCTTCGGAAGACATTTTGTAAAGCATTTGCGAAACGGTGTTTTTTGACAGGTGCAGGTATTGCGTTAGTTCGCTGGGCGTGACGATGCCGTTTTTCTCCTGCAGGACGAAAATAGCCCTTGCATAATCTTCTTTCACGGGAGAAATCAAGCTTGCCATCCTAAAGTTCTATCTATGGAACTTTATTAATGGTTTCAAACTGGTTTCCAGGGTCTGCGCAACCTTTTAATAATTTACGTGCAGTAATACAAGGCGCTTTGGGCATCGAAAAAAGCCTGAAGGCACTATTGATTTTTTGATTTGGAACGAGGGTGGGATTCATGGAAGATTTGGTTAAGGAAGCGCTCAGGACAGGTGCAGGCTCTACTGGCGGCAGTTCGAAAAGCTCGAAAGGCGCAACGAAGGAAAGCGATTACTTTGAAACCCCGAAAATCATGGTAGTTGGGGCAGGAGGCGCCGGGTGCAATTCCATCAACCGCCTTGCCCGTTCGGGCATAAAAGGCGCAGAGCTCGTCGCAATCAACACTGACAAGAATCATTTGATGACCATTTCCGAGCAGGCGCGCAAGCTTTTGATTGGCGCTTCAATCACCCGCGGTTTGGGTGCAGGCGGTTATCCTGAAATAGGTGCAAAGGCCGCAGATGCTTCGAGAGAGGCTTTGGAGAAGGTCATGGACCGCTGTGACCTGATGTTTTTGACTTGCGGAATGGGTGGAGGCACAGGAACCGGTGCTGCCCCAGTTATCGCTGAAATAGCCAGAAAGCAGGGGGCCATTGTCATAGGCATAATTACCTACCCTTTTGCCCTTGAACGCGCGCGCTTGGAAAAGGCCGACCGGGGAATTGAAAAGCTGAAAGAGCAGGTTGACACGCTCATCGTCATAGACAACAACCGCCTTGTGGAAATAGTTCCAAACCTGCCCATTGACCAGGCTTTCAACGTTGCCGATGAAGTCATCGCCCGCGCAGTGCGCGGAATAACCGAAACAATCACCACCCCGTCGCTCGTCAACCTTGACTTTGCAGACGTTCGCGCTGTCATGACTAACGGCGGCGTGAGCATGATTGCCGTCGGGGAAGGGAAAGGCCCGAACAGGGTTGATGGGGTTGTTGAGAACACCTTGCACCACGTCCTGCTTGATGTTGATTATACTGGCGCAACTGGCGTCCTGTTGCACGTTACGGGCGGCCCGGACATGACTCTCGGCGAGTGCAACCAGATTGGCGAGATGCTTACTGAGAAAGTCGATGCCAACGCAACAGTCATTTGGGGCGCGCGCATAGACCCTGCCATGGAAGGCAAGATTGAGGCCATTGCAATCTTCACTGGCATACGGTCGCCGTACGTCCTCGGCAGGAGCGTTAAGAAGAGCGGCGTCCAGCGTGTTTCCGACGACGAGATAGAATTCCTCTGAGTTTTTCTCTTTTCTTTTTTCTTTTATTTTTTCACTCCTTTTTTTGTGGTTGTTTAAATGTTTTCAGAAATATAGCAAAACCGAGAATTAATTCGGATGTTTTCCGGTTTTGCTAGTCGCAAACCAGGATTATTTAACCGAAAGACTTTCTTGGTTTGCTATAACGTCCAACCTATTCCGGGCTTTGCAAGGCAGGGTTTAAATCAAAACGCCCGCTCATTATTTTTATGGCTAAGGCAAGGAAATTCTCCCCGCCCGGAAATAGGGCGTTACGTGCTTTTGGGAAAATAGCAACCGCTGGCTTGATGACTGCAGTGGGCCATCTTGCCCCCGCACAATCTGCGCATCCCGTTCAACTGCCGCGTGGGACCGTAACCATCCGGGTTCACACGGATTTAGCCCAGACGAGAACCGGGTCAATTTTTTATCCGCTGGAAGTTCGCAGTGGCGGGAAGCCTCTTGTTTTTTACAATCATNNCGTTGATTCCATTATCGAACAAGTTGCTGCTAAATACGGCCAAGACCCCCGGACCCTGAGGGCGATTTTAGCCCATGAAAGCGATTATAACCCTGCCGCAGAATCGAAAAAAGGCGCGCGGGGGTTAATGCAGTTAAGGCCAATCGCTTTTGAAGATTTGAAGGCCGCGGGCATAATCGACGTGCAAAATCCGTTTGACGTGAAGGACAATATTGAAGCTGGCGCCGCTTATCTCCACCGGCTTCAAACTTACTACCTGCCCCGAGTTCTCGACAGGCGCAGTGCTCAAAACGCAGATTTTTTGCGCAGGGTTACGATCGGCTCTTATAACGCTGGAGTTCCGAGAAATACGGCTGAAGCTGCCAGCATTGCAAAGAGCCGTTACACCCATTCTATGCTTAAACGAATTGCTGCTTTAGCTAAAACTAAGAAATAATTTTAGTTTGAATTGAAAAATTGTGGGGTTGGGGAGGGAGAGGTGGGGTCTCCCATCCCCGATAGTGAAGGTGGGTTGAACTGCGCCTCAACGCATCAAAACAGATTTTTGGTGGGTTTGTTGGTCATCTGCGATTATGGCGAGTCAACTTATCCGCGTAACTTCGGAAAGAAAACAACTTTCTTTCCTGCCTGCTTCTTTTCCAGAAGCCCTGCCTTGAACAAATTATTCAAGCGTGCACTTGCGCCGTTAGCGCCCTTGTAACTGAACTTCTTCTGAACCTCGTCTGCAGTGCAGAAGCCTTTCTTCCCTACGAACTTGAGAATGTCCTCGTCAACGTCAGACATGAACTGTTTTCCTTCATTTTGCGCTTGCGGCGCGTTCATCTTCGCTTCAATCCTAGCAATCCTCTCTTCAAGTTCCACGAGCCTATCGAGCTTGGCGTTAATTTCCCTTAGCACAAGATTGAATGAAGTCTTCTCTTCCGCAACGCGCGAAAGCATGGAACCGACGAAAACCGGGTCAGTGAACTTGCGTTTCATCTCGGTAAACTCGTCCGAAACAACGCGAAAATCCTCTTCCGCAGCCACCAAAACCAACCTTTTTAAGTCCGTTTTTCTTTATGCCTATCCGCTTTTTTTGCTTCGCAAAAAGCGTAAAAGCGTCATCACGCTCCCAGCGCGATGTAATCATGATGATGTCATGACGATTTAAAAAGGTTTCTATTCCACTAATCTTGCACACAAATTCTACCTCTAGAACTCTGTTAAACGCATTTTATGTGCGGGATTCTGTTTTTGTGTTCAAAGCTTATTCCACTAATTTTGTTTTCCGGCTTTTAGTGCTGGAAAGATTTATAGCCGTTATTTAGCTAGTCTCTTCATGCGCTTTAACCTGCGTTCGTTATCCCCAAAAAGTTGGCTGCCCTCAAAAAAGCCTAATGTGCAAGAAGTTGACGTGCTAGTCCATCCTTTTCATTCCCACCCGACGGCGTTGTCAGAGGCTGACGTTTCGCAGAGAATGGAAATGTGGAAAAAAAGAATAGACTGGCTTNNGGCTTGCTAAGCGAAATGGTCACTATTTGGCCGTTGAGTCTTCAGGCTCCACCTATCACGACCCTCGCGCTTTTGACAACTTGGTCGGATACGCCCGCCAAAAGCTTGGTGAAAACAGGGTTTTGGTTTTCAACCCAAATTCGAACGGCCGATTGCAAAGCGTGCCTTTTGACCTGGAAAAAGAGCTTTCCCGCATTGGTTACGATTCGGACAAGCTCAAAGTTCATTTTTATGGCGAGTATGCCGACCTTTGCGTTACTACCTGGTTTCATTTAACCGTTCCAACCTTAATGCCAAGACATCGCATTGAAAAAAATTCCCGCATTCTGCTGCAATATACTGCGGTTGCCCCAAGCCGCATTTTGAGTGTGGCTGAGCTAAAGAAGGGCGGCGGAAAACGCGCACGAACCGAGATTAGGGACCGATTGAATATTTTGAAAGGTAACCGTTGAGTTTTTTAATTTCCGGCGTTGTAATGGATTCATGCCCGTAAAACAACTGGACGTCCTGGTGCATCCTTTCTATTCTTTTAGTGATTACGATGCGCGGCGTGAAGTTTGGCAAAAGCGGATTGATGCAATAGCCGGAAACCGGCATCATTACCTGGCCATTGAGCTTTTTCAAATAGACCGGGACGAGGCAGGCGACCTTATCAGGTATGCGAAAAAAAAGCTTGGTGAACAACGCGTTCTCGTGTTTCAGCGGTCTGGACTAGCTACTTATAAGACGCTCGCCCGGCGGGTTGAAGCACTTGGCTATGACCGAAGCAAAATTAAGGTTAATTTTTACGGGGAAACTTCAACTCACTGCGTTTTGGATGCAGTTAAGGCTTTTCCCCCTGA
>DUGE01000077.1 GCA_013331595.1 Microcaldota archaeon
CTCCACGTGGGCAACGCATTTGAAGAAACTGCCAGCGCCGAAAAAATCCATGCCATGAGCCAGGCAGTGCGCAAAGCAGGAAAAAAACGGGTTTGAAAAGAGTACACGGGTGTGCAAGTGGTTCTCGAATTCGCCTGGAAAGCACTGCTCGCGCTGGCCATAGGCGGGCTCGTGGGCCTTGAAAGGGAAAAGAAAGAGCACCACGTCATCGGCTTTCGCACTTTCACCCTGACGAGTTTTCTCGGAATGCTTTTGACCGCAATAAGCGGAAACCCTTTCGCCATTGCGTTCGGGCTGGCCGGGGTGTTTGCCCTTGCAGCACTATATTACTACCAAAAAGCCCGCCGGCTGGAAAGCTGGGGCGTGACAACAGCCATAATGCTGCCGACAGTATTTGTTCTAGGCGTCCTAGTTGGCCTGGACTTTTATACGGAAGCCGCGATTGCGGCTATCATAGCAGTTTTCCTGCTCATAGAGAAAAATAAAGTCCACGCCATTACAGAGCGGGTTACGCCTGAGGAAATCAAAGACCTGTTGCTTTTCGCAATAATCGCATTCATCATCTTCCCAATGCTCCCGGAAAACCCCCTGCAGTTTCTCGGCCAGGAGTTGAACCTCAAGTTCTTTTGGACCATAGTGGTCTTGATTACATCCTTAAGCTTCGCGGGTTTCGTCGTAGTAAAATATGTCGGCCCCAAGGCGGTTCTCCTGGCTTCCTTCTTCGGCGGCCTCGTTTCTTCATTGGCGGTTGTTGCTGTAACTGCCGGAAAAATCAAGAAGCAATACAAGACGCTTAATGCAATAATCGGCGCTGCAAGCGCGGGCGGGGCTATCGGGGATGTTTTCCTGCTCGGATTGCTATCCGCCGCATTGCTAGGCATGGCATTCCCGGTAATTGCCGGATTCTTTTTGGGCTATGCGCTCATAGCCTTTTATTACAGGAAAAGCGCAGGGAAGGCAAAGAAAGCCGGCGACCATGAAAAGCCGCTGTCCTTGAGTTTCATAGCTGAATTGTCCGTTGCATTGTTCCTGGTCAACTGGCTTTTAACTTGGGCTGCCAAAAACGCTCCAGGCGAGCTTATCTTCGCAAGCTTGGCTGCAGGGGTGCTTAGCTCTACAGGCGTCTTTGCATCGGTTGCTTACTTGTACAACACTGGAGGAATAAGCGCCAATAACGCCGTTTTCGCTCTTTTCGCAGCCATGGGAGCTTCCCTTGCCGCAAAAATCTTCGTAAGCGGAGCCACAACCAAGCAATGGAACCGTTACATCAAGCTCGGCGCCATGGTCTTGCTTTTGGGGTTGGTTGGATTGGCTGCGAACTTGTTCCTCATCAAATTCTCCTAGTGAAATGCAATGCTTACGGAAAAAGACAAGGATACCGTCCACCTCGACTGCTCCATAGGCGGAGGGCAGGTATTGCGCACGGGCATTGCACTCTCCACTATCCTAAAAACACCAGTTGAATTCGAAAACATCAGGGTGAATAGGCCGAAGCCAGGCCTGCAAGCGCAACACCTTACTGGCATTAAAGCCTTAGAGCAAATGGGAGCGAAAACAAGTGGGGCATTAATAGGCTCACAAAAAATGATGTACACCCCTCCAGGGGAAAACGCCCTAGAACATCTTTCGCTAGACGTTGGGACAGCTGGAAGCGTCACTCTCGTTTTGCAAACCCTATTCCTTCCGCTTGCTTTCAGCAAAACTCCTAAAACCATTGAAATTAGTGGCGGGACGCACGTCAACTGGTCCCCCACGACCGGTTATTTTTCGCAAGCTTTCCTGCCAATGGCTAAAAAATTCGGAATCGACGCAACATTAAAAACAACAAGATATGGTTTTTACCCGAAAGGCGGCGGGATTGTCGAATTCACCGTCAATCCGTGCAAGGAATTGAGGGCAAACTCGTTTTTGGAGAAAGGAAAACTAAAATCCTTAGAAGGAGTTTCAGCACAATCAAACTTAATGCAGGAAATCGCCGAGAGGCAAAAGAAAAGCGTGCTGAAAGCATTAGTTTCATTGAATGAACGCCCTAAAATCAAAGTTGAAAACGTTGATTCAACCGGGCAAGGAACATTTGTTTTTCTTGAAGCCAATTATGAAAATTCAGTTGCCGGGTTTAGTTCGCTGGGCGAAATGCGCAAGCCTGCCGAAACTATAGGTAAAGAAGCGGCTGAAATGTTTTTGGAATTCCACAACTCCCCGGCAGCAATAGACGCACATTTAGGAGACCAGCTTATCCCCCCGATGGCCTTGGCGAAAGGAAAAAGCGAAATCCGCGCGAAAATAACCGAGCACTTGCTTTCAAACATCAAGGTTTGCGAGCATTTTCTCCCGATAAAATTCAAGGTGGAAGGAAAAGAAGGGGAAATTGGGAGAATTGAAGTTAACGGAATTGGATTTAAAACCGAGGGTTTTTAAATGATGGCGAACACCATTATGGTATTCATCATAGTAATTACAATGGTGTTTTCAATAATAGTAAAGGCCATAGTGGATGGGTGATTTTAATGGGATTCAAGTTTTCGCCAGTCGTGGCGGACAATTTCGTAAATAGGGAAGAGCTTGTTGAAGAAATGGTGAAGGTTTTGGAAGAAGAGGGCTCTACGACTGGCTACGCGCTTTATGGCGCAAGAAAAATTGGGAAGAGCTCGGTTTTTCTCGAGGTTCAACGGCGGTTGAAAGAAAAGGGAAACGTGGTTCCGGTTTATCAAAGCATTTGGGAATTGAGAGAGGACACCGCGCAAGAATTTGCCCGCGATTTGAGTGAAAAAATCATTGATGCTTACAGACCAAAATTGGGTTTAAAGCTCAAGGTTGCAGAAATGGCCAAAATACCCTTCGATATTTTAAGAAAAATACTTTCGGAAGTAAAAGTAGGGGTGGGAATTAAGGGGGAAATAGAGTTTTTTGTAAAATATGAAGCTGGACAACCTATGGAAGACGTTAAAAGGGCGTTTCAATTAGCTGAACTTTTGGCGGAAGAAACAAAATTAAAGTGCATTTTGTTTATAGACGAATTTCCATCCTTAATGGAATTGCAAAACGGCGGCAGAGCTGGAGAAACTTTAGTTAAGAGAATACGCACCTGGAACGAGCAATTCAAACGAACTGCCCTAAGCATTTCCGGAAGCATTCGCGCAACGATGAATACCGTCGCATTTTCATCTGCTTCGGCATTTTACAAGCAACTTTTAATTAGGGAAGTAAAGCCCATGGAAGAAAAATACGTAAAAGAAATCTTAAAAAAAGGAAAAATTAAATTTACGCGAGAAACAATTAGCGAAGTAAGCAAGGAATCGGGGGGAATCCCGTTTTATGTGCAATTGATCGGGCGGGAACTTCAAGAAGAAAAAGAAGCGAATGCAAAAACAATACAAGGCGTTGTCAAGCGGATAATTGAAGATCAGGGAAACGTTTTGTTTAAAGAAATGGTGGTAAATTTAAGCCCAAAAGAGAGGCTAGTATTGATCGGGCTTTCTGAAAGCAAGGAAAAAACCCCAATAGCCATAGCAAACGGAACTAAAACTAAATTTCCCACGGTAACCTGGGCTCTTTCAGAGCTTCAAGAAAAAGGTTTTGTTGAAAAACAAGAAGATGGAACGCACGCCATTGTAGACCCGTTCTTGGAAAAATGGCTCGAATGGAAGTATGGAAACAAAGGCGAAGAATAAGCTATTGAAACAGCAGCCAAAGCAGCAAATCGCCAGCGTAAAGGCAGGCTAAAAGCCCCAAAAGAACGTAGGGGTTGAAGCGAATCAAGTTCTTGAGAATCGGGAACCGCTTCATTCTCCCGCCCTTTACGATTTTCTTGAGCTTCTCGAATTCGTTCTTCGTCACAACTCGGCCAAGGGAATATTGCTTCAGAAGCGTTTCAGGCATTAGTTCAACAACCAAGACGTCCTCGTCATCCACCTGGGAAAGGGGCACGAATTTCACCAAAAGTTTTTCCTTTATTTCAGTGAAAAAGAAGGCGAAAAACAACGCGCAGGCGGAAAACAAGACGAAAAACGCTTTCGCCAAAACGCCTAGCGAAAGCATGGAAACAAACCAGGAAACAGCAAAAACAACAGCCACCAACGCAACTAGTTTGACTTTCGATCTTTCAAAGAAGTTCTTTACCTTAAACAGGCCGCTGGCATAGAACGCCCCGGCGCCGATGGTGGAGAAAAAGCTGGAAGCGAGAAAAACGCTTGCAGTAAAAGGAAAGCCGGGCAACGACGTTTGCGCAAAAGACGGGTAGGAAGGCAAGAGCAGTTGGAGACCTAGGAAAAGCCACACGTCACCCTGGCCGAAACTGCCCCTTTTCCACAGGATAAACCCGCCCAGGGCAATTACCAAAGCGAAAGGCAATACTGAAAGGAAAAAGCCCAAGCCCGCTGCAACATCGAGCAAAAGCCCGGCTGCAATCATGGCGTACAAAACCCGGTCGCTCACGTAACTCGTTTTCGCATCCTCGTAGGCAGCTACGCCCGTCAGCGCAACTGCAATTGCAATTCGGACTAGTTCGAAATTCATCATTTAGAATCACGCGAGTTTTTTCTTGAAAGCCAAAAGCGTATGCTGGAATATCGGCCGAGATAGTTTCTTGGGCGAGAACCAAGCCCATTCGGAAAACTTTTCACCCTTCACAACGCGAGGCTTTCCAGAATATGAGGAACAATTGAAGACCAGGGTAATCCAGCCTTCCTCGCGGTTTTCCTCTGCACGAAGTGCCTCGACAAAACCTGCAAACTTGAGTTTCTTCGCCCTAACGCTGGTTTCTTCTAAAAGCTCGCGTTTCGCCGCATGCTCCACCAACTCACCCAGTTCAACCTTCCCGCCAGGCAAACACCAAAAGCCGTGGCCCACGGTATTGCTGCGCTTTCCTAAAAGCACCTTGCCGTTTTTCTTCAATACAACAGCAGCGCCAACGCGAACAACCATAAAATCGCCTAGAATTTGAAATTCGGCGCCATCTTGCCCAAGCGCTTCAACAGCCCCTTGTTGCCCTTCAATTGCTTGACCATCTTCACGCTCTTCTCGAAGTTCTTCACTAACTCCCGAACTTGGTCTTCAGTAATTCCGGCGCCTTTTGCCACCCGTGCTTGGCGTTGCTTTGACTTCATCAAATCGGGGTTCTTGCGCTCTGTTGGAGTCATGCTCAAGACAGCGGCTTCGAAAGCCTTCATTTTACCCTCGCTTTGGGCAACCATTTCCTCGGGCACGTCGTAAACGCCCATCATCTGCATTATTTGCTTTAGGGGGCCCATCTTGCGCATTGCACGCATTTGAGCGAGGAAAGAAGAGAAATCAAGCTTGCCTTCCTCCAAGGCCTTTTGCATCAACTCCTCGTCGCTCGCTTCCTTGAGTTTCTCCAAGAGGGAAGGCAAGTCTGCAAATCCCACCAACTGGGCAACAAAACGGGTTGAATCGAAAACCTGCAAGTCAGTCAGCTTTTCGCCAACGCCTATGAACGCAACACGCGCGCCGCTCACCGCAATGCTGCTCAAGGCGCCGCCTCCTTTTCCGCTGCCGTCCATTTTCGTTATGATGACACCAGTCAACCCAACGGCATTATTGAACTCTTGGGCCTGCTTTCCGGCCACCTGACCCAAATCAGCAGAAACGACAAGGAATTTCTCGTCCGGCTTAAACATGACTGAAACTTGTTTCAACTCTTTGACAAGCTCTTCGTCGAAGGCACTGCGGCCGGCTGAATCCAAAATAAGAACGTCATATTTTCTCTCGAGCTCTTCGAGTGCCTTCTCAACAATCCGCGGGGCGCTCTTCTCGCCCTTGATGCCGAAAAACCCGCATTTCACCTGCTCGCTTAATTGCTGTAGCTGTTCGAAAGCAGCGGGCCTGTGCACGTCAGCGGCTATCACCGCAACCTTCAAGCCTTTCGATTGGTAGAATTTTGCCATTTTTCCAGCGGATGTAGTTTTTCCACTGCCAAACAATCCAAGTAGTAGGATTTTTTGTTTTCCAATGCGAGGCTCGAACTTTTCCCCAAGAATCTT
>DUGE01000067.1 GCA_013331595.1 Microcaldota archaeon
GTCAACGACAACCTCAACCTATTGAAAGCATTAACCCGACTTTTTCAACACAGCCAGATGAAGGGAGCTACTGCATTAATGTCCTATCATCACAGTTCTGATGCTGTGCGTGGTGCGGTGCTGCTGGAGCAGGTAAAGCTGGTAGTAGTAGGCTGCGAGGAAGAATGCCGCTGCGGACAATATCGGCTGTATGAGCAAGAGCCACGCTCCTGCTAGGAATGCTAGCAGGGCATAAAGCCTGAAGCGGATCATTTTCTTGTATTCAGGAAGCTGGGTCATCATGTAATCGTAACGCGTTCCCATGACTAGCAAAGGGCGTTTCGCTTCTGCTACTGTTCCGAAAACTCCAACTTGCGCGTCTTGTCCTTCAGCCATTTTTCACACCGTTTCAAACATCACTTCGTCTCAATCAATGCCTTGCCTTTGAACCACTCGACGCTCCAAGCGTAGTTCAACAGCAATTCGCTCCAAAACCATCCTGCGAGATAGGCGAAAACCGCGGCTACCCACAGGTTTATGCCGTAGAAAATAACCACTGCAATCACGCTGAGCACGCAGTAAAGCCACGCTTTGTAAGTCGTTCCAATTGCGCCGTCACGCCATTTTTCCCCGAACCATTCTTTCACAATCTCGCGCCTTTGTTTGGTCATGAGGGTGTTTACAGGCATTCCATCGCCGAAATTCTGGTTCGACTGCATTGGCACTGAAATGGTCGGGGCGTACGCTGCAGGTGAAGCTGCATGCGCTTCTTTCGCGCCTTTCGGCGCCCTGAATTCACTTAAGCTTACGGCCATTTTCCAAAACCTTTTTCTCAAAAACTCATATCCAATGCATTATCATTGCAGAATATGCTATGCTGAAGAACACGAAAGCCCAGATTATTTCGTCTGGAAGGATGAAGCTCGCCCCAAGCATCGCCTGCTCGTAAGTCCACCCTCCGTTGGCAATGCGCACGAGCCCCGCGTCTTCCAGGAGGCTCACTATCTGAACCGGAATGGAAGGCTCCAGGGAGTCAAAATCATCGTGACCGTCAGACATGGCGTTCCCCCCTATTGCACTTCATGCATTCGATTGCGTTCCCCTCGTAGTCATGGTCGTGGCCGTAGACCGGCAGCGGGTTTTCCACTAGCACGGCAGCCCATTCCGCGCCGCTTCCAACGAAGTACAACGCGAACTTTTCGCGCCTTGCCTTTGTTTTTTCCAGTGCGTTCATGAAACCAACCTTTTGACCTCAATCCACGGTTACGATTGACCTGTACTTTCCGAAGCTGTTTGCTATGAAACCATCCATCCACGCTATATCCTGATAGCGCGCGGCCAAGGCAAACATCAGCAACCCGCCCGGCGGAAAAGCCTGCAGCGTCAGAACTCCGAACGACAGGCAGAATATTGCCTTGAACGTGCTCTTGTAGCGGTCTTTCTCAAAGTCCACGAATTCCGACACGTAGTCGTAGCGCTTTTTCTGCCTGAGGAAAGCAGGGGTTCCGGGCTTGATGTGCAAAGGCAAGAGCGTGCGCTGCCCCTCGCCTGCCATGAAGCCGGTATGCTGCGCCTGTGCGTTTGTTTGCTGTGTTTCAGACATTTGTTATTTTACCCCGCGCATTCGTTTCTCAAGTGCCCTCAAGAATCTCCCTCTTCCTGTTGACTTCCTCGAAGAAGAATGCCGTTTTAGCGTAACTGCCCCAAAACCAGCCTGCGGCCAAGCCCAAAGCTGCTGAAACAAAGGCATTGAAACTAAGGAAAAACAAGGCGGCTATTCCCAACGCTATTGCCACTACGCGAGAAAGTTGAATTGTACGCCAATCCTTCAGCTGCTTGTCCAAATACCCCTGCCTCGTCTGCACCTTGACTACTGCTTTGCCTTCAGTTTGCACCGGCATCCATACGGTAGAGTAAGTCAAATCCGCCTTACCCGGGCCGCCGTGGCTTTCTCCAGTTCCAATGCGCTTCAAACCGCGCAAGTCAGTTTTTACCTGCATTTCACTCGCCCAGACTAAGGGCTTGACGTTCAAGCCCCCCTCTTGGTTTTAAATAACTAGGAAAATAATGATTTATAAACTTGTCGGTAGTAACAAAACCCCATAGATTGTGCTTTAAATTCCCTTTCGAACAATAAAATATATAATAAGTCAATAGTTCGGCATAGCCTGGCAATGCGGCAAACAAAGGGAGGAATATGGCCATCAAAATCAAGCTCGGTGATGAATTCCTGACCAGATGCCCGAACTGCGGGAAAATGGCAAGGCACTCAATCACAGGCCTCAAGGAAAAGGAATGGCGGGTCAAAGTCAGATGCGGTAAAGGCCACGAATACGACATGCCCATTGATAGGGCAAACAGGCTTGTGGAATTGACCAAAGGCATTGAGCAAGAAACAAAAAAAGCCACTCCACCGCGAAATTTCGTCAAATAGCGTTGTTTTTGGGCTAAAACACAACTGGTAGCGGGTAAAACCGATTACCGGCACTCAAGTATAAAAACCACCTGGAAAACACGAAGGTTTCGTCGGCAGGAGACGAAAAACGGGAAGGTTTAAAAAGCACGGATTTGAAATGATTTAACTTGCTTCAACCTGCGGTAGGAAGGAATGCGTACAAACCAGTGCGTATGCCTTTCGGGTAGCGTTGCCGCGAGAGCATATCCTTCATAGGAGAAATAGAAAAAACAGAAAACAAAACATAGAACATTCTGTCTAACGACAGAGGTGGTTGCGTGAAAAGCGTGAACGTAAAGAGAATTGCTGCAGTTGCTACAGGCGCTGCCATGTTGGCAGGAGCTTTTGCAGGAGCAGTTTCAGTAGACGAAGCTGGAGTTTCAGGATTCCAGTTCTTCAGCAATGGAAGCCCGAACGTGGTTTTGGTCGTAGGCTCTAGGGCCATGCCAAGCGACGCTGTTGCGGCTGCAAACGTTGCTGCAATGATCGGAAACCTCGCCTACACGAGCGGAGAAGCCATTACTGTAACAGGTACTGACTTGCTGACGTGCACCGGCGGTGCAGTAAGCGGCGCCACTACAACCTTGAAGGTTGAAACGCCCGGAGTAAACCCCGCATTGGCTTACCAAATCAAGACGTACGTTGAAGACTACATGGACGACCAGGCCGACAACGTGCGCGGCATAACCAGGACTCTGATGAGCACTTTCTCATCGCAGAGCACAACCAACGTTACAGTTGGCGGAAACCCCAAGACCGTTACAAAAGACCAGACAACTATCTTGAACGTCCCTAACAGCGGAGCAATCGCAAACCCGAAGGGCTTCAACATCAAGGAAGAGCAGAAGGTCTACGGCTCTGCATACACTACCTACGACACTGGCGCTCACGCCATAAAAGGCAAGAACGCCCGCTTTGCGTATGAAGCAATGTTCACCGACCCACTGCCTCTTTGTCTCGATACGACCAAGACGCAGGCGTTATGCGCCGCATCTGACTTGCTGACCAAGAACCGCGTCAAGATTTCATTCTTGGGCGACACTTGGGTGTTAGTCCCAGTTTCAGGAAACACCTGGACTACAAGCACTGACGGAAGCCAAGTCACTGCAATTGCCATGGGCAAGGAAGTTGACTACAAGAGCTTTATGGTGCCTGGAGACTCGACCACACTGCCTGACGGCAAGAAAGTCGTTTTGACGGACATTACCGGAATTGGTACTGGTACCAGCACTCAAACCCGTGCTACGTTCCAAGTATACAGTGCAGACGGCTCTATCCTCGACCAAACCACGCTCTACCCGCTGGACACCTACGACAAGAATGGCGTAGTCATCTTCCCGTGGGACATTGTTGGTGGTGCGCTTGGAGGCACGAACTACGCTGAAGTTTCGCTGTTCGCCAACAGGCTTGTCATGAACGACGGACAGAAGATTTCAGGCCAGGGAGACTGGGTTGTCGAATTGCAAACCCAAAACGTTTCCACAAGCCAGGGTCTTCAGAAGATTACCCTCATGGACACGACCAACATCTACAACCTCGCGTCTGGAGACAGCGTGCAGATGATCAAGAACATTCCGGGCTTGAAGATGACCTTCAACGGATTTGACTTGGTTGCTGATGACTACGACACCGTGCAGTTCGGCGTTAACCTGAACTCGTCCATCAGCCTGAATTCTGGTGAAACATTGAGCGGAGACTTCCTGCAAATTTCATCGCAGAAGAGCAACGCTTTCTACCAGTCTGGCAGGTCGGACACTTCAGGAGTAAGCAACGTTTACGTGTTGCTCAACCCGGCTTCAACGTCGTCCAACAGCAACCACACGTACAACTCTACGACCGTATTCTACCAGAATACTAGCGGAGTTTACGCGACAACTGGAAACGGCTCAGTAGTCGACCTTTCAGCAGCAACTCTGGCGACACAGGCGATGACCAACACTCTCGTCTATTATTACTCATCGACAGAGACTGGAACGCTGCGCTTTATGGACGGATTTAACGGCACTGGAAGCACTGTCTTGAGCAACAATGCGTTCGTAATCGCAATTCCTGAGGGAACTGAAGATTCGGACACTAGCTCAACTGCTGCAACCAACACCGGCACTTCCAACCCGTACTGGACGTTCATTTACGCCCAGAACAACCGCCAGTTCGTAAGCGACATAAACTCGACGACCATTGGGACCAACCCGTTTGGCTACGAGGCTAACGTTGCTGCAGACGCAACCGGAGACTTCCTCTACGGCGCGTACAACAACACTGGAGGCGTGTCCTTCGCGAACGTCGAGGCGAACTACGTGTCCTACAGGGGCAGCGTGGCAACAAGCTTCGGGACAAGCTCGATCCAGCTGAAATACGCCAAGAAGATTGGCCACGGAACCTACGTCTTGAGCAGGGCAGACACGTCAACAACTGCCAATAGCGTGCAGAGGGACTACAGCGCAGGAGAGATTCCCCTGGACGACTCGGGCTACAAAGTAAGCGTAGTTTCAGTCAACTCGGGCGGCTCTGCTGACTCTACAATCGGAGGCGTCGACAGTCTCGCGCCGTCGATTGAAACTGCCGACAGCGTTGTTCCTCTGGACACAAGCTCAAGCCCGTTGGTTGTCTTGGACACCAGCCCGCTCGCGACCGGCTCTGGAAGCAGGATAAGCTTCGGAGGCCAGTTGGTCAACAGCGTTTCAGCATCTGCACTCGCAGGCGCTGAAATCATCGCAGGAGGCGAGCCAATCGTGAAAGTCGTTGGAAGCACCATCGTCGTCGCAGGATACGATGCTGATGGCACGACTGCCGCGGCCAACTCGTTGATCGCGTGGTTGGAAGGCCACAGGACTCAAGTCCGCGGTTAAACACCCGTTGGGGGGCTAAACGCCCCTTCTTTCCTTTTTTTCTTTTCTCTTCTTTTTTCATTTTCAGGCTCTCACTGCCAAGTGGCTGATTACGAAATTATAAAAACCACTAAAACGCCTATTACTACACTTTACTTTGAAGAGGATTGAAGCCGGATGGATAGAGTGAAACTAACCCGCTATGGGATAATCGTCATAATCGCATTCTTCGCCCTAGAGTTCTTCTGGCCCTTGCTCTACTCGCCAACTGCACAGCCCACGCCTACGCCCACAGTCGAGCCGGAAATCCAAAACCAGGCCTTGAATGCAACTGCAGTGTTGAAAAGCAAGGGAAACCGCATGCTGCTGCTCTGCGACACCCGCCCTTCGGAATCCAACGGCACCAGCCAACAGGAATTGAAAGCCCAATTGCAAGCACTGCCGGGAGTCACGCGCGTCATCCAAAGCTCCAGCATTTACGACGTGGCCTTCGCGCCAGCAACGCAAAACTCTACAGCCACAAACACGACGGCAACGCCGCCGACTGCAGCCGTGGAAAGCCTTGAAATAACCATAGCAACAGTGTTTTACGCCGCCTGCCCAAGCGGAATCGCATACACAAGGGCAAACGAGCTTGAATTTGCAAGCGCCCTTTCGCTAAACACGAGCCAAGGGCCGCGGCCAATCCGCCTGCCGGCAAGCACGTGCACGCAAGCGAATTGGCAGTGCCTTATCTTCCCAACAATGCAGGAAAACCAGACGCTGAACGTCCTCGTTGAAATCAAGTCGGACGCCAACGGCGAACAAGGAACAATACGGCAAGTGCCACCCATAGTGGAAGTCCAGCCTGCAAACAACACGATGGTTGCGCAAACGCCGGCAAACTCAAGCGCTGAAGGCCAAAACTCCAGCCAAACGGCCGCCACGCCAAAATCAAATTCAACACCCTGAAAAGCCGGCGGAGGGTTTAAAGACTTTAAGCCACACATTTTTTCCGGCGGAAAAAAACTTTTTCAACCCGATATTCTTTTTACAAAACAAAAAAGGTGCGTCAAAAAATGAACGAAGGGGACTTTACTGAAGTGGAATTCACGGGAAAAGCGAATGGCAGCGTGTTTGAAACCACGTCCGCAGACGAAGCCAAGAAAGCAGGCATTTTCGAGGAAAACAGGCCCTACGGCCCAGTCTTGGCAGTGGCAGGAAAAAAAATGCTCGTGCCTGGCTTGGACGAAGAGATAGTCAAGGCAAAGGAAGGCGATTCTAAAAGCATAAGCCTCACGCCTGAAAAGGCGTTCGGCCCAAGGAATGCCGACCTCGTGCGGCTAATTCCCTCAAGCAAGTTCAAAGAGCAAGGCATAGGGCCAACCCCTGGAATGAGCATTGACGTTGACGGAATGCCCGCCCGCGTTGTTGGCGTTGAAGGGGGGCGCGTGCGCCTTGACTTCAACCACCCGCTTGCCGGGATGAATGTCGACTACTCGTTCAAAATAGTCAAAACTTACACCGGCACTCAAGACAAGGTTTCAGCACTGGTGAAAAACTTTTTCCCCAACGCAGGCGTGACAACCAAGCTCGAAGGGCAGACTGCCCGCTTTCTCATTCCCTCGGGCGTGCGCAAGGACGCTGCGTTCGTCCAGCAGAAATACCGCACAGTCGAACTCCTGCTTTCATTTGTCACAGATTTGAAGAAAGTGGTTTTCGAAGAGGAATACGCTGCAGAAAAGCCCGTGGAAAAGGCTGCTTCCGCAGGCGAAAAACCGTAAATTCCCCCCCCCCAACGAATTTTAGCGTAGGAAAAAGAATCCCACAACTGGAAGTGGCATGAAAACCTGAAATGCGGTTTTGCGATAATTGAAATTGAAAACATTGAAAGCGGAAGAAAAACAAAATCCAAAAAGCCAATTGAACTCATTACAAAAATCGCACTACAACAAAAAAATCGTAAAGGCACATTACAAAAAAGAGGAAAAGCTAAATGAGCGGCAGTCACGAAGGCCACGGCGACTTCATCCAAGTCTCAAGCGGAGAGCGTGCAACCCTATTGTTCATCCTCCTTCTCCTCGCCTACGCGCTCATGCAGACGTTACACTAAAAAAAAGCCCCTATTGTTTTCCAAGCTAATCTCACCAAAAAAGGCGGGCCTGCCGAAGGATTTGAGTTTTATTCTGGTGAGGGTTAGAAAACACAACCAAATAACAAGCGCAAAGGCAAGTTTTAATATTTGAACGTATTAAACGTAATAAACGTAATAAACGTAAAAATGGGGTGGCGGGTATGGTGAGCTTGACGCTTTCGATTCCGAAAGAGATGAGGGAAGACATGGAAATGCATCCGGAAATAAACTGGTNNGCGCAAGGCAGGCAATACACGAAAAGCTGGCGCTCTTGAAACAAATGGACCGGATTTTATCAGGCAGCATGCTCACCGAGAGGGATGCGCTGGAACTGGGCAGTAAAGTGAACAAGGCAGTTGCGAAAAAGTATGTGAGCTGATTTGATTGGAGTTGATCTTGGATGCAAACGTCATTTTTGCGGCCTTGATACGGAACAGCCACACGAGGGACTTGCTCTTAACGACTGGATGGAATTTTTATGCCCCGGAATTCGTGTTGAATGAAGTTTACAGCCATATCCAGACGCTCAGCGAAAAAACGGGCTTGGACGCGAAAGAAGTAAAGGACCTGCTGGCGAAACTCACGCTGGCCGCGGATGTGAAAATAATTCCCGCAAGCGAATTTGAAGAGCACCTAAAACAGGCAAAAAGAATATGCCCGGACCCGGACGACATACACTATTTCGCACTGGCGTTAAAGCTGAACTGCGCAATTTGGTCGAACGAGAAGAAACTAAAGGAACAGGCGAACGTGAAGGTTTACAGCACAGGCGAACTGTCAAGAAAACGTTAAGGCGCGCAAATTCAGATTTTATTTTATCTAGAACATGATGTCCTCTTGAGCCGCCTGTCTTTATCGTGCCAGTATTCTATCCACGGCCGATAAAAAAAAGCGTGCGCAAGTTATATAAGGTTCCCCCCCCCCGAAGAATTACGTGCACAGAATAGAAGAAATCCATAGAAAACTCGTAAGCGCAGGTTTCACTTTACAACGACACCCTCCTTCTGACGATAACTTGACATATACCAATAAAGATTCGCAACACCCCCAACAAATTAATATAACATGCGCAATGTTTCCTAACTATCAGAAAGATATGGGGCCAAGGAATAGATACCTCCACTTAGGGGTTAGTAACCGAACTTCTCGGATTACAGAACAACAAGCTAAATTCGGCGCTAGCTTCACGAATAATCCTAGACCATCACATGACGACGTTGTTGCTTTTTTAAGGCGAACAGAAATTCAGGGAAAAGACCGGGCGATTGAGTTGATAAGTAAATACAAACAGGCAGGCTGGCCAACAGTACCTGAAATGAAAGAAATAAATTCCGTAGTGGCAAAAGCAGCCCATACATTTCTATTATCACTGAAATAAGAAAATTCAGCCGTTCGAGTAGATATTAAACAATCACTTTTTACGCCCACACCGACAATAGACGGAATCGTTAATTAACCGAAATCTCGTCAAACCCCGCGTGCTTTCGCAGTGCCTTTGGCACGGTCACAGAACCGTCCTTCTCCTGGAAATTCTCGAGAATCGCCCTTAAAGCTCTAGAAGTTGCAACTGCANNGCTCAAGCTGCACACTTCCCTATAGCGCCCCTCGCGCGGAAACCACGCCTCCAGGTCGTATTTCTTTGCAGCAACAATGCCAATGTCGCCAGTGCAGATGTTGACAACGCGATAGGGAATTTCCAGCTTTTGCCACAGCTCTTCAGCGTTCTCCAAAAGCTTTTCATGCCAATCCCAGCTCTCTCCAGGCGGGCATATGACTATTTGCTCGACTTTGTTGAACTGG
>DUGE01000057.1 GCA_013331595.1 Microcaldota archaeon
TCTCCCGTATGCACTCCCATCGGGTCGATGTTTTCCATGGAGCAAATCGTAATGCAATTATCGAACGAGTCGCGCATCACCTCGTACTCCAGCTCGGCAAGGCCCGCAACGCTTTTCTCAACCAACAGCTCGCCGCTGCCACTCGCGGCAAAGCACTCCCTGCCTTTTTGTTCAATTTCACTTTCCTTTTCAACAATTTGCGTTCCCATGCCTCCCAGGTTGAAGTCAGGCCGGAGGATTACGGGCAGCTTGATTGTTTGAATTGCCTTTTTCAATTCAGTCGAGTTTTTCACGCGCGTGCTTTTCGGCACAGGCTCGCCGATCTTAATCATCAAATCCTTGAACTTCTCGCGGTCTTCAGCAAGCTCAATGGCCTCAATGCTCGTGCCAAGAACCCGAATGTTCTTTTCCTTCAGGAAATCCTTGAGTTGCATTGCAAGGTTCAAGCCAGTCTGGCCGCTCATGGTTGCAATAAAACCGTCCGGCTTTTCCTTCTCGATGATTTTCCTTATCGTTTCTGCGTTGAGCGGCTCGAGGTAAACAATATCGGCAGTATCCAAGTCTGTTTGAATCGTTGCAGGGTTTGAGTTTACAAGCACGACTTTAACGCCTTCCTCGCGCAACGCCTTGCAAGCCTGCACTCCACTATAGTCAAACTCGGCTGCCTGGCCAATGACTATGGGCCCGCTTCCAATGAGCAAAACTTTCTTGATTCCGTTTTTCATTTTACCATCTTCAAGAACTCTTCGAAAAAGAAATTAGCGTCGTACGGCCCGGGATTCGCCTCGGCGTGGAATTGAATGCTGAAAACAGGCAAGTCTTTGTGGCGCAGGCCTTCGTTCGTGCCGTCCAAGCAATCGACCAGCGTTTCCTCGAGTGTTTTCGGCAGGCTTTTCGAATCGACGCTGAAACCGTGGTTTTGCGTTGTGACAAAAGCCCTGCCGTCAGGAGATTTCACCGCATGGTTCGCCCCACGGTGGCCGAACTTGAGTTTGAAAGTTTTCGCGCCAAACGCACAAGCAAGCAGCTGGTGCCCCAAGCAAATCCCGAAAACCGGCTTTTTCAAAACCATCTTCCGCAATTCAGCAATTTCTTTCGTAAGCAAAGCCGGGTCTCCAGGCCCGTTCGAGAGCATAATCCCATCAAAATCTTTGCCTGCAACTTCCTCGGCCTTCGCACTGTGAGGGAAAACCGCGACTTCACAATTTCGCTTCAAAAGCTCGCGCACTATGCTTGCTTTCGCGCCGTAATCCATCAACGCAATCCTATGGCCGATGCGCTTGGGAGTGAAAACCTGTTTCTTCTTCTCGCTCACAAGCTCGACAAAATTAACAGAGGAATAGTCGAATTTCTTCAGCTTCTTGAGCGCCTGGTCGTGTTTGGNNAAGTTTCAAGCGCGCAAGGCAATACCCCATGCTCTCGAATCCTTTGCACTACCGCACGCGTGTCAACACCCGCAATGCCGGCAACGCCCTGGTCTTTCAAGAACTGGGAAAGCGATTTGCGTGAGGCGTAGTGTGAGGGAATGGCACAAGCTTCCTTTACAACAACGGCGTTCGCACGGATTTTGTCTTCAAAGCTTTCGAAAGCGCTTTCGCTCACACCGTAATTTCCAATAAGAGGATAGGCGAAAGCGAGAATCTGCCCTGCGTAGGACGGGTCGGTCAAGCTTTCCTGGAATCCGGTTGTGCTGGTGGTGAAAACCAATTCGCCTTCGGCAGAGCCTTGAGCGCCGATGCTTTCTCCCAGCACGCAAGAACCGTCTTGAAAGAAAAGCGAGGCTGAAGCTTTGGAGANNCTAGACATAGTAATCTAAAAGACTAATAGGCGGCAGCATGAATAAAAGCGTTTGCGCCAGGACGGTTTCTGGAAAGTTTTGACAAACCGTCAGTTTAACATCAATTGCTTTGCTGCATTCGTTGGTAAACGGCAGTCCAGTTTTCCGCTATTTGATGCTGCGCGTCTGTAAGGGTCATTAGACCATTGCAAACTTGGTCGTTAAGCCAATTTTCAACTTTGTCTTTTTCTTTGAAACCACACCTAACAAAACCTTGGGGGCACGGGCGCGGGTCTACTGGCTCGGCGTACAAGTTTGAAATGTCGTTCGAGCCGCACAATTGCAAGCTCACAATGTGGTCGACTTCAAAAGTTTCGCCGGAATGCTCCGTAACCCCATATTCCTCAAAAACCTTATTCCAAACGCTCTGCGAAACGTTGCGCACGGTTTTCGTATATCCGGGCGTGCAAATGTCTTTCACAGTGCAGCTTGCGTTAATCGCTCCAGGAGAACAAGCCCGGTCGGGCAATCCGTTGAACACCACACAGCCTGAAAACTGGGTTTGAACTCCAAAAGACGAATTTGAAGCGGCGGGAGGGGTTGTGGAGGGCAGTTGGATTAAGCCCGACTGGAACGCATAAAGCACTACCACCAAAAACAAAGCCACTATTGAAATCAATCCGTAATTCTTGCTTTTCGCCATGACAACACCGTAAGGTTTTGGTATACTTTTGGTTTTCGGAAATCCCTTGCACTTTGAAAGCCACTGAAGTGGCTGACGGTTTTAATGGGCTTAAAACTTTTGGTTTGGAAGTTTTGCAACCGGTTCAGTGGAAAAACCAAAACCCTATTCGGGGTTCAGGAACAAACTGAAACTCTGAAGTCTACCAAACCATTACTTTAACGCGCGAAGGGTTGAAAAAAGCGTCATGCGGCGAACGTTTTTTAAGTTTTAAGTGCATATCGTAATTGTTGCGACTTTATTTTGACACTTCCGTATTCGTTTCTTTATGGAAGTTTGAACAGCACGGCAAGCTTGGAATTGGAGTGAATGGAGTGAACCCCTTTTTTCG
>DUGE01000066.1 GCA_013331595.1 Microcaldota archaeon
ATTCGTAAATAAAAAAACAAGTCCGGTAGGGGTATTGGTTAGAACAGCAGTCCATAAAGAAAACGAAGCCCCAACACTAAAACCGGGCGAACACGGCTTCGTAAAAAGACGCCTATCCCCCTTAGAACAAGCAAGACAACCCGGAGAGGGCATTACTCACGAATCACTCGTTTACAGGCCGCTTACCCCAAAAGAATTGATTGCATTGGCCGCCAAGAAAAACTTCAAAAAAATAGCCTGACAGCACCCCCCCTACTATGCACCCAAAAAGCCCCCCCCCGTCTGCTGAATTTTCACTACTATTCAGTAAATACGTTTAAATAGTAGTTTTTGCAGGATTTAACCTGGACGAAAAGTGTTACTCCTTGCAGAGAGTAAAATCCAGCAAGTATTAAAAAGGTGCGTCATGTGAAGTATGCCGATGCTATGGCAGCAAACCCGGAAGTAATCAATTCCCTCCGCCAGCTGGGCTTGAACCAGTACGAGGCTAAGGCATACTATGCCCTAGCCAACTTCGGGGTGCATACGGCAGGGGAACTTGCCGAGCGTTCGGAACTGCCTAGGCCGCGCATCTATGACGTTTTGACCGAACTGCAGGACAAGGGCTTCGTATTGATACAGCACGGCAGGCCGGTGAAATACGCCGCACTACCCATCGGCGAAGCGGTAAAAACGCTGAAAAAACAAAGGCAGAATTCGCTTGTTGAAGAACTGAAGAAAATGGAGGAGCTCAGTTCGTCCCTTTCATCTAAGATTAAAACCCAAACCGCGCCAACGCCCTCCATGGACGAGGCGATTTGGACTTTGCGCGGGCGAGAGGCGATTTACAGCAAGATAGCTTCAATGATTTCAGCCGCCAAGAAGCACGTGCTCATAGCGACGGACGAGCAGGGCTGGCGCAGGAAGCAGGAAATCCACGGCAAGGAACTTGAAAAAGCCGCGAAAAGAGGGGCGTCCGTAACCGTAATCGCTCCAGTTGCAAAACCCCAGCTTTCGCAAGCGCTGCACTTGCCTAAAGAACTGCCGTCGCGCATAGTGATGGCTGACGACCAGGCGCTTGTTTTCCTGAGCCCGAAGGACGCGAAGGAAGACGAGGAAACGGCCCTGTGGCTGAAAAACCCGCACTTTGTCGAGACGCTCAAGCAAACGCTGAAAAAAGACTAGCAACCTTTTAAGGCCGTGAAAACTATTCCTGCTAATGACTTACTACGTGGCGCTTGAGAAACCCTTTCAAGATAAAGATAGGGCAGGCACAACGCTCGTGCGCACTCAAGTGATACTTACCGAAAATCCTCGCCACCCGGGCATTCTGAAAGGGATTTCCACTGCCGGCCTGAATAAGGCGATAAACAAGTTAACCCCCTATGAACTGCGGGAGATTAAAAAATCGGGCCTTGGGCATATAGCACTCTTACTCGGAATTGCCCAAGTGGCGCACAGGGAAGGAGGGCAAAAATCTGTTGAAATATCTACACTATATCCAATTGGAACCCATCCCGACGGGAAAAGACCACACCCAGTTTTAAGTGGCTTAGGAATAGCCCATCACACCCTAATTGCAACTTTAAAGCACTTGAAAAAAGAAAACCTCGTGGACAGCCACCAGGTCATTTTCCGGGGCGATAGCGACTATTCGCCGGAATTTTTCGGAAAGCGTGGGCTCAGACCATTAACATACTATCCTTTCGGCGAGTTCCTGGAAAAGCTTGAAAACTACAAAAGCAAACAGGCGAAATAGTTTTTTACCTTAGGGCGCTTGCAAATCCTTTTATCGTTGCAGCGCTCGCGTTAATCTCATCCTGGGCGGGATTGAAGATGCTGCCGCGGATAAGGAGGGTTACCAAAACTACTACAATGAGCATTCCTGCAAGAAGCACCACGTATTCCACAGTAGTTTGTCCCTTGCCCCTATTCATGCTAACACCCTTGATTTTATGAAATAGCCTATCACGGTTATGAGAGCAACGACAAAAGCGACCAACAGGATATACTCTATGGTGGTCTGCCCCCTTGTGCCGTTAGCGTTCAACATGCCAATCCAATCCCGCCGACTATGGCGTTGCTCAGCCACTTCGACGCCTCGAAACCTATGAGCACGGCCAATATCACGATTGGCAAATATAAAAGGTATTTAGAAATGCGGCCGTAGCGCACCACGCCCAAAACCAGCGTGGCTATTATCGACTGCACTACGAGGAAGAGCATGAAAAGCGTTGAAAGTTCGCACATATTCAGGGGCTTGGAGCCCGGCAACGC
The DNA here is from genome assembly GCA_013331595.1 of Microcaldota archaeon. The sequence continues at coordinate 2,257 of DUGE01000066.1, forward strand.
AAGAATCAGGTTGACGGCAATGTAGTTTATGACGCTGAGAACGAAGCCGAAAATGAACGGGGCTATGAGCATGCTGGAAGTGACTATGAAAATCACCTGCATTGTCGTGCGGGACAGCCTCTCGCGCTGTATCTGCATTATGTCCCTCGCATCCTCGGCAATGGCAAAAAGCACGTCGGCAAGCCCGGCGCCAGCCTTTTTCGCGTCAACGATAATCGAAACCGTGCGCTTGAGGAGAACCGAACCGCTCTCGCCCGCCGCCTGCATGAGCACGTCTTCAAAAGTCTCTCCCTTGCGTAGCCTCAGCAAAGCCTTCTTGAAATCAATGCTTAGCGGACCGTAGGCGTCCGTATTTCCCACTTCATCCAAGGCGTTTTCCGCCGTGCCGCCGGCCTTCAGCACAAGACCCATGTGCTTCAACGCATCGGGAAGATTTTTCTCCAAATCTGAAATTCGGTTTTCCCTGAAAGTAACGGGAATGCTTACGATGAAAGTAATCACTGCAACGAACGCCAGCAGGGCCTCAATCAAAGGCAAGCGCAAGGCAAGCAAAACCAGGCCAATCAGTATTCCTAAAAGGAAGAAGCCGGCCGCAAAAGTTTCAAACGGAAAGCCGAAGCCCGTTGCAGCGTAGTAAATCTTGAGCTTGGCATAATTCACCTTGACCCAAGTGCGCATATTTTCAATGCGCTGCCGGATTTTGTCAACCAAACTCTTCGAGGAAACCAACCAAACACCCATACAAATCAAAAACAAATTTACCAAGCTGCCGGCTCCATTTTCTGGGCGGCGTACAGGATCACAAGCAAAAACAATATGGACATGCCGAAGCCCGCGTAGACAAACCAGCTGGGAAGCGCGCCGGCAAACAGCGGAATCTGCAGTATGGCCGAAAGGATTGCTATGGCAACGGGCATGACTACCCCGACCATGATGTAAAGGATGTTTATGAAATTCAGCTTTTCCGTATAATCGCGAATTTTCTGGCGCGTTTCGAACGAAACGTCATCGGCAATATCGGAAATTACCGTAGCAAGGCTTCCTCCAGTGCGCATGGCTCGGGTAATCTGCAGAATAGCTTTCCTCAACCCTTCGGACTTGTTTCTCTTCGTCAAAAGCTTCAGCGCCTCGTCGGTGCTCAAGCCCGAATCCAAGTCCCGCAAAACCAGCTCAAACTCCTCGCTCAAAATGCCGTAGTCGGCCTTTGCAAGCGAGTTTAGCGACTTATAAAAACTGAAGCCGGCCTTAAGCTGGGTGCTCAACTGCCTCAATGCAAAAGGCAACGCCCTGTCAACCGCGAGTGCAAGCTCGCCTGCCCTGAGCGACGGGAACACAAGCACAAACACGGCCGTCAAAACAAACATTAGCACGAAAACGAGAATTCCCACCACAAGCGAAAAGGCAGGGCTTAGAGAGTCATAGAGCAAAACTGAAGTAAGGAAAAACGAAAGCAACCCCACTATGAAAGCCGCTGCCGTCGCAATGACCAAGTAGGTTTCAACGTTGAAGCGCAGCCTGGAAGCCAGGAGGTTTTTCTCAAGGCTCTTCACCAACGGGAAGTTTGAAATGAACTGCGCGACCTTCTGCGTCGGCTTGGCAAAAGACGAATAAAATTTTGCAATAAAGCCCATGAACCCCTTTTCTTCCAAATCAACCTTCTGGAAGTTAAGCTCCTTCTGCGGATCCACCGGAGCCTCGTCCTTGCGCTTGAGCTTCGAAATTATCTTGTCCAAATCTTCCTTCTTGTAACCCGTCCTGACGGTCTCGCTCAAACTCTCGAGTTTTTTGTCCGAAGGCATAAAAAGGTTATGAAACGGTTTTTAAAAAGCCTTTAGAATAGAAAAAGAAAACCGCAAAACATCAAATGGACAGTCTCTTCTTCGAAACGAACTGCTGGGTTAGCCTGCAAACGTCGGCCGTGTTCCTTATGCCGCCCGCCGCAAGCTTCTGGAGAATGGCCTTCCGCTCCGCCAATTCCGCCTTGATGCCCTCATTGGTAAGCCCGGTAAAGCGCTTGAGGTTGCCGAAGAAATTCGACTCTATGCCCGTGCGCTCAAGCTTGTCCTTAATCGGGTTCCACACGTGCGTAACCTGAACTTCCGGCTTTTCAACGCCGCCAGTCGTCACCACCTCGGCTATCTCGGTAATCCTGCGGATTGTCCCAAGCCTGCGGTCGTGAATGCGGTTTTGCATTACTATTATGTTGAGTGACGAAAGCATGACAATCGGAACGTTTATGGGGGGCGAAGCCAAGCGCACAAGAGTCTCCTGCCCGCTGTTCGCATGCACCGTTCCCATGACGCCCCTATGCCCGGTATTCATGGCTGCAAACATCGTGTAACCCTCTTCACCGCGGATTTCCCCGACTATAATCCGGTCCGGCCTCATGCGAATGCTGTTCTTCACCAAATCGTTCATCGATATCTCGCCACTGCCCTCAAGCGAAGGCGGCCTCACCTCGAGCCTAATCCAATGCTCCAAGGGAAGCGAAAGTTCCGCCACATCTTCAATCGTAATGGTGCGCTCGAGATTAGGCACGAAAGAACACAAGACGTTCAAAGTGGTCGTCTTTCCGCTGGCAGTACCGCCCGCAACAAGCACATTTGCAGGAAATGCACCCAACCCGTCGGTTGCAACCCAAAGCAATGCAGCCGTGTCAAAGTCAAGGGTGCCGAAATTAATGAGGTCAATCACGCTGAACGGGTCTGCGCGGAACTTGCGCAAAGTCACCGTCGAACCGTCAATGCTTGCCGGAGGAATGGTGGCATTGACACGCGTTCCGTCCGCAAGCCTCGCGTCAAGCAAAGGCACTTGGGAGTCAATGCGCCTGCCAATGGTGCGCGCTATCCGCTCAATGAGGTTGCGGATGTCCTCGTCCTCGTAAAAAACTATGTTGGTCTTAAGCATTTCGTACTTGCGGTGGAAAACGTAGACCGGCTTGCCGGGACCGATTATCATTATTTCCTCCAGGCGATNNCCGTCACCCACAAGCGGGTCTATGAGGCTGTAGCCTACCATCTCGCTTACGACGGTGTTGGCGTAAAAATCCTTCTTGTGCAGCGGGATTTTCAATTCCGGCGTTTTTTCAATGACCTCGAGAATCTGGCGGTAATACTTCCTGCGTTTTTCCGCCTGCGTCAAGGCAGCCGCGTCAGGCGGAGAAGTTTCAATTGCAATGCGCATGAGGGTCTCTATCAAATCCTTCTCGGCGCCTGCAAAACGAGGCACTGGAACTTCATAGATTAAGTTCGCCTCGCGCGGGTCTTTGAATATCTTGACGTCGCCGTAGGAATCCACCAAAACAGGCTCTCCCCCGAAAGGTTTTTCTTCAATCACGAGGTCTGCACGCCTTTGCCCCCCATCACCATAATCCGGTTTCTTGGGCGCCGGCGTCACAACCACGCTTTTGCTCAAGATTTTTTCAACAAGCTCACGCTCACCGGCATCGGAATCGCTCTTCTCCCGCTCCTTGGACTTCGCCCTCTTAACCGCAGACTCGAAGTAGGTCATGCAACCAAAACCACTCACATGGAATATTAACGTTTTTCGGCAGGCCGCATTTTCACGCCAAGCTCGCCCGCATCAACGCGCAGGCGGTAGTCGCGCATCAACTCGCCCATGCCCTTGCCGCTCACTGCAAGCGCTTCAAGCTCCTTGCCCGAAATCCTTTCCAAATGCTTTTCCTTAACAATAGCTCCAGGAGATTTTCCTGAAGGCAGGAAACGCGTTATTTCACCCACAGCTGCCTTGACTATCTTTCCTTCAGCGAGCAACGAAAACAATTCAAGCAACTGCCCTTCGGTTATTTTCTCAACTGCAATTCCCTCGCGCTTCAAGCTCGTCAGTGTTTCAAGAAGTGAAGAGGCTATTACAGTCGCATCCGCCCTCGTATTCAAATGGATTTTTTCGAAAAGCGCATATTCGCCGGACTTCGCAAGGCGCTCGGCCAACTGACCGTTCAAACCAAGCTTTTCAAGCTTGGCTGCCTTGTCGCCCGAAGGCTCACCAACAACCGCCCTTGCAAGCAATTCTGCGGTAATGCTAACGTGAGGAACGTCCGTTTCAGGATAAATCCTCGCCGCCCCTGCCAGCGGACGCATGAACTCGCTTTCCGTTCCTTCAATGCGCCGGGTTTCCCCGCCGTTTTTCACACCATCCTTCTTTTGCCGCGCGATTTCAACATCAATTATTTTCGGCATCATCCGCAAGTCCTGGACTCCCTTCAATTCAACCCGTTCGCCACTGTCAACGGAAATATTCAAATCCTGCCTTATGGTGCCCAAACCCCTTTGCACGCGCCCACTGTCGCGCAAAATCCCGCCCAATTTTTCCGCAACTTCCTTCGCATGCTCGCCGTCCTTAATGTCGGGCGCAGTCGCTATTTCAACAAGCGGAATGCCCAGGCGGTCCAGCCGGTAGGTGAATTTATCCGAGGTTTTTTCAACTATCCCGGCGCTCTCCTCTTCAACCGCAATCGACTGTACTCCCACTTTTCCTTTCGAAGTTTCAAGAAAACCGCCCATTGCTACGAGAGTAGTCCTTTGGAAACCTGAAACTGCGGAACCGTCGGTGATGGTCTTGCGCATGACGTGCGCCTCGTCAACCACCTGCGAATGCAATGCTTTGGCAAAACCCAAAACTATTGCCAAAGCATCCTCGTTCAAAGGCAGTGGGGGCTGCTCGTCGCTCTCCACAAGGCAAGAGTGCCGGCCGTCAATCAAATACTCGAAAACCCTTTTCTGCCGGGCCTCAAAAGCAGCTGCAACATCCACCAAGCCAAGCTCTCCGCCAACTGCCTTGAGCCTCCGCTGGACAACATCACTGACGACAAACTCGGCTTTCCCGGCAGAAGGATTGGCCTGGCAATTGCAATGCAGCTTGTGCGTGTCCAGCCGCTGGTGAATTTCCAAACCGATTTTAACAGCCATGAAATCCGCCTATTTCGTCGAAGGCAATCTAAAATCAGAGTCTTTCAAACGCGGGTTGAATTCGCCTCGCAAGTTTTCAAGCATTTTTTCCTTCGCGTTCCACTTGGGGTGGGCCAAAACCCACCCTAGTTTTACATACATCGTTTCCGGAAGCCCGTCTTCGAGAAAAACCGCGCCCGCTTCACTCAATTTTCGCAAGTTGGAGTAAACAAGCGGATTTACGGCGCCATAAAGAGTCTGCGTGGTAATGCCCACAAAAACGCCTTTGTCAACAGCTTTCGCTACATGCGGAATCCAAGATTTAGGCCCGTTTGTAGGCACGTGCCCTAAGCCCATTGCCTCAATTAGTATGCCCCTATTTCCGTTCTCAATAAGCCAATCCAAAATGGCCGGGTCGGAATTAGGATAAGCTTTGATTAACGACACTTTCTCCTCGAAAACTGCATCGAGCCCCTCCTCGGCTTTTTTCGCCTCGAAAGCCATTTCCTCAATCCGCCCATCCGAATAAATTTTCGCCAAAGGCTTGCCGTTAATGGTTTGAAAAGCGTCCCTGCGCGAGGAATGCATTTTCCTCACTTTAGTGCCCTTATGCGCATAGCAAAAATCGTCGCTCGAAGAGCCGTGCATTACTACGGCCACGCCAGGATAATGCGCCTTGGAAGCGAAATGAGCTGCGCAAACGAGATTCATCGCGCCATCAAAGCTGCCGCGATCAGGAGAACGCTGTGCGCCCACTAATGCAACTGTTTTGTTAGTGGCAATCATGAATGACAATGCCGCAGCGCTATAACCTAAAGCGTCAGTACCATGAGTCACTATAACACTATCACTTTCCTTCAACTCCTTGGAAACTTCTTTTGCAAGGGCAATCCAATTGGCGCTCGAAATGTCTTCGCTCATTACAGTGAAAGGCGAGGAAATTTTCCTCAATTCACAAGCATCGAGCAAATCGGGAAACTGCCGGATCAATTCTTCCGGCTTTTCCAAGGCATAGACGCCGCCAGTTTTGTAATCAACTTTCGAAACAATCGTACCGCCAGTCGCGACAATTGCAAGTTTAGGCAAGCCCGCCTTGTGCTTTGCAGCAACGGGCTTTTCCGCCTTCACCGCAACGCTTTTTGCAGGGAGTTTTTCCAAAACCATTTTCTCGGAAAAAGAAACGCCCACGTTATAGCCGCTGTCGAGCTTCAACACAAGAGCATTTTCATCGCCAGCAGCGCGAGGCATGAGCATGCCCGCATAAACGATTCCGCCTTTCTCAGCGCGAACCCTATCGCCTTCCTTTATTCCCTGCGCCTTGAAAAAATCCAGCAGTTTCTTAGAATAAGCCATATTGTCAGACACCAAAGTTAGTAATAAAAAGCATTCGTTAGATAAATATAATACACTTGAGGAGTTACGTGAAGCAACCAAGAGCATACTTTGAATTTTGGCTTAAGGGTAATAATAGGTTTGAAATGCATCACAGCATTAGGACACATGACCCTACAATTTCTGGCGAACGCATGGAAAAAGGCGCCCTAATAGGAGGCGATCTCTCCACCATCAAAAATAGGCTTCTTGAAAAGTTGGAAATATCAGAAGGCAGGGAAGCGACATGCAAATTTGCCGATAATTTTCCACAAGAAGTGAAAGCCCACTTACTTACAATTATACAAAACTATAACGATGCGAGAGCTCGTCGCTAGTCTTTAGCCAAGTCCGCTTTAGTTCCCTGGTTAGCCCTAAGGATTTCGTCAGTAGAGACTCTTGTCAAGGCAAAGGTCGAACCGCCGCCGCTGTAAACGAGTTTTTTTTCAAAAACGCCGTTGTCGATGAAAAATCTGGCGGCATAGCCAAAGGAAGGCGTTCCGCCTGCGGGAAATCCTGTTTTCTCCAGCACTTCTTCAGACGTAGCCATGCGCAAGTCCCTGCTCCCCACTAGCACATAGAGTTTTTTCCAGTCGAGCTTCTTTTCGCCAGGCACTATTGCAACCATGAACTCGCCGGTTTTCTTGTTCACAACGGAAACGTTTTTCACGAAATCCTCGGGAGTGGCGCCGCACGAGGCGCAAGCCTCTTCTACCGTATGGCAGGAAGTCTCAAAAATCAAATGCTCGGCATTAATCCCGTTGTCACTAATAAAATCGGCGAGCTTTTTTTCAAATTCGTTCAAAAGTTTTTCACCACGTAAGGTTTTTCCAGCTCGTAGCCGTTCTTGCGGTAATACTCGCGAACGCCCACGCCGCTCGTGACTTTCAGGGATTTGGCTCCAAAATCTTCCTTTGCAATCCGCTCGGCCCCTTGCAGCAGTTGCTTTCCAAATTGCTTGTGTTGGAATGCATTCTCATTTTTGTCGCCAATGGCAACCTGTTCGCCATAAACGCGCAATTCCCTAATGCCGCAATTAACGCCCTGCCCGTTTTCGAAAGCCCTCAGGCGCACAAAGCCGACCAAATAATCTTCCGCCGTATCGAAGCTGAGGAAAACTTCCTTCCCGCCGCTCGCCTCGTAATCCATGCGGTGCATTTGCACGTTGTCAAAATCAATTTGCTTGAATCGAGACGCAAGGCCGGCTTCCCTGCAGCGGATGCAGGAGCACTTCAAGCCAGCTTTCCCAAGCTCGTCAACAACCAACTCGCGCAAATTGGTTTTCCTCACCCCATCGGCGATTTTGAAGGTTGGAATATCACGGTCAATGCGCATTATCCGGCAATAGCGCGATACGAATTTCTTCGCTTGGGCTATGACCCGGGCCGCCTCTTCATCCCGGTAAGGTGTGAATTCTCCTTTCTTCCAGAGAACGTAAAGCTCAGTCCCAGGAACAACCAGGGTAGGATAAATCTTGAGCATGTCGGGCTTGAAATCAGGGTTTGAGAAAAGCTCGTGGAACATTTCAACGTCCTTCTCGGGAGTGGAAAACAGGCCAGGCATTACGTGGAAGCCCACTTTCAGGAACGCGTCCTTGCAATACTGGGTCGCCTCCCACGAC
>DUGE01000010.1 GCA_013331595.1 Microcaldota archaeon
TGTCTCTTTTACTGGGCGCTTTGTAAATATTTCCCGTAACCGGGACCCGCCCTTGTGAAATGTTACGCCCATGAGCATGCCTAGCCTGTTTTTTTTAATAGTTTCCCAATTCTTGCGTTCTGCCTTTATGGGAGGGATTAGCTTATTTCTTTTTGCGGCGCCTTCTTTTCGCGCGTGAGTTCGCTTGCCCCTGCTTTCCAGACGCTCCCGTACTTGTCCTTAAGCTGCTCTTCTATAATCCTGCCCCTCTGCATCGCGACGAGCACGTCGCCCTTGGAAATGAGGTCGTGCCTTTCCCCTATGGCAAAATCACCCGCGAGGCGTATGATGCCGCTGAGTTCGCGCAGCCTGAGGGTAAATGCGTTTTCCTGGCCGTCGCCGTGCTTGGCGCGCCGCCTTGCCTCTTCGATTATTTCTTCCACCGCTTCTGGCGCGGCGTGGGGTATCTTCCCGTCTTTCCGGATTTCCTGGGCTATGAACTGCGCGAGCTTGTCGGAGTTCTTCTCGGTTGCAGGCATCCACGAGTCCAAAAGAACTTCATAGCCGTTGCCTATAACGCGAGAGCGTAGGGGCGGGAGTATTGCGGGCAAATCGTTTATGTTTGAAGCTGCAATGAGTACAAAATCGCAGGGAACGTCGTCAACGCGCACGCTTGCGCCTGCGCTTTGCGGGTTGTGGCCGACAATGGGGTATTTCCGTTCCTGCATTGCGGTAAAGAGAAAGCGTTGTATGTATTGCAGCGAGGAAATTTCATCTATGAACAGCACGCCCTCGTGGGCTTCATGTATTGCCCCAGGCACTACGCGCAAGTACGGCGGCGTTCCTACTCCCACGTGGCCGCCGTACGGGTCGTGCCTAACATCGCCAAGTAGTTCAGTTTCGCTTGCTCCTGTTGCTACGATGAAGTTTTTGCGGCTGAAGGGCACTAGGATCTTGCGCGGCTTTTTGCGCTTGACGTCATCCAGTTTTTCAAGTGTTTTTTGGTCGAGGACACTAATTTCCTCACCGTGCCTCTCGTAGCGGACTATCTCCTCATGCCCGTCTTCAAGAATGCGCGTCGTATGCACCCTCTTTCCCCTCTGGTCTTGCAAGTGGTAGTCGGTGAGGATGTTGCTGAATACGCTCGCCTCGAGCTTGTCTATGCCACAGTTGGGGCAGGTGTTGTCGCTTGCCTTGCTCAAGCGGCCGCAGCGGCGGCAGCGGAAGCCAAGCCTTTCTGCAACGAAAGCGGGCACTTCGCTTGGTGAAACGGCCTTGCCTTTAAGCTTCTCGGCCGTTTTCTCCTCTTTCTTGATTTCGTCGCGCGAGCGCACTTCCACAAACGGCCGTTCGGGATGCTCAGGATTGTGCAGTACGGCGATTTCCTCTTCGGGTTTGGGCAAGTGGTATGCAATGGCCTGGGCGAGCATTGATTTTCCAGTGCCTGGAGGAGCGACTAAAAGCAAGTGGCGTTTTTGGGAAGCTGCAATTTTAGCGATATGCACTGCCTGCTCTTGGCCGACAATCTGCTCTAGCGGGTCTTTCGGGATGGGAATGTCCGCCGTTGTCTTGAAGCGCATGATATTGTAACGGGGGGAAGGCATAAAACTTTTTTGCAAAACTCCCGCACGCAAGTAATGTGGCTATGCTTCCTTGCAGGCTTAATTCTGCAGGGAATTAGGGCCATTGTCCGATGCATTTATTTGTTTAACTGATAATTGATACTCATGCACGAAAATTTGCACGATGCAACCTTGTTCGGTTTAGGCCCTTTAGATTTAGCGCGTTTTGAAAAAGCTCTTTCGCTGCAACGCGGAGGCCGTGCTCATCCATTTCAGAACCCCCGTCGTGCGGTGTCTTTGCATGGTTCTTATGATATTCCTGATGATAAGGAGATGCTCAGTAAAGCGATTCCTGAATTGAAATTCGACCCTAAAGCCAAACATCTCATTATTCTAGTTCTAAAGCGGGATTTGAGAAAATTAGTACGCGAGGAGAAAAAAGCACGTGAAGCGGCAAAAGCTCGAAAAGAGAAATTTAGGCCGCAACTAAAGAATGTTGTTATATGGTCTAGGGTAGTTCAAGCCACTCCCTTTCTTTCTGTCACAGCGCGTGATATTCGCGGTCGGGCTAAAGACTTACATGTTGGTTTGGCCGCACAAAGCATAGATTGGCATCCAGTCCCGTTCATTTTTTTTGACGGCGGACTTAAACTGCGCAAGAAGGAAGACGCGGAGAGCGTACCTGAGTTTGATTCCATTTATCGGAGCCCTAAGTAGTTTAGTTACTCAGGGAATCAAATCTAATAGTGCTATTGCCAATTCCATTGATTCGGCTTTTATTTTCGCGTACTTCGGCATGAGGAAAAGGTTAAGGTTGACGAGCGTGCCGATAAGCTCGTTTTTCCCGTTGCGGAACTGCAAGTGGTGCTTGTGCTGCCACTCATTGTTTATTTTCAATCCTAGCCTGTCAGCAACTTGCTTCAGCTTATAGGGCGGAAGCTTGTGCCTGTAATGCAACGCGCCAACGCCGTGGCTGGTGGTTGTTGCAAAAACGATGTTCCTGTGCCTTTCCAGTGCACGCGTGAATTTCTTCATTTGCCTTCAAGAATAAGGAAAGAAAGCGGGAATTTAAAGCTCCCGCCATCCTGTGCTTGCAATGCTTACTCTGAAACCACGACATGCAGTCCCTGTGGTTTGCGTGAAACGTTTCCGGAACGCAGGCCCACGAGGAATTTCACCTGCTTCTGCTCTGCAAGGTCAATCAGCCTCTGCGTGACAATGCCGTCAAGCACGACCGCGTAGGGTGCTTGCGCGTCGCCAAGGCCTTTCATTATCTCGCGGATTGGAACTTCGTTCTCGACCGTAAAGTCGGGGCGCAAAATGCGTGCCTTGAGTGTGCCTTCCAGTTCCTTCAACTGTTTCTTCAGCTGTTCAGTCTTAGCCTTATCCTCATCGCTTACCTCTTCACGGACAGGCGGCTTGAAAACATCAACCCTGCTCTCGCGCATGGGCTCACGCTGTGGCATGGATGACTCCCTCTGGGGAGGCATTGGTGCTTCCCTTGGAAATTCCCTCGGGGGCATCGGAGGCCTTCTTTCAGAAAATGATTGCTGGGGCGGCCTGTCCATCCTCTCTGGCCTGCGGTCTTCACGCATCTGGCCGTCGAAAGGCTTGCCGTTAAATTCCCTTTGGGGTTCGCGGGGCTCTTTGGATTTGAATGCCTCGAAGCCTGCAACCTGGTCGAGCGGAACGCGCCTGCGCAACGCTTGGATTATTTCCTTGCGTGCGAGTTCCTCGACTTCCTTGCCTGCCGGAGCGCGGGCAACGAAATCGATTTCTCCGCCCGTTGCTTCCACAAGCTCGCGGAGGATGATGTCGCCCCCGCGGTCGCCGTCAAGAAAGACGGTCACTTCCTTTTGCTTGCACAAGTCTGTTATCGTCTGCCCGACGTTCGCACCGCCTATTGCAACCACGTTCTTGATGTTGTTGCGCAGGAGGTTGTTGACATCAGCCCGGCCTTCAACCACGACTATCTCGTCGGATTTCTCCATGCTCGGGCCTGCGGGCAATGCGTCCTTGCCGTATGTTATGACGTCGGCAACCTTGACTTCGTCGCGGACGAGTTCGCTCAACTCCTTGCTTTCCGGCATTTCNNATTCTTGCTTCGCACGGGCCGACGCGGTCGACTATTTCCAATGCTGCACCAAGAATGCTGGTTTCAACCATGTCCAAGCTTGAAGGCACGATTATCATGCCAACGCTCTTTCCCTTGCGAACTTGCACGTCTACCTCGATTCGCCCTATCCGGCCGTTCTTCTGCAGCTCGCGCAAGTCGAGCTCGTCGCCAAGCAATCCTTCAGTCTGCCCGAAGATCGCTCCCACTATGTCGGGCTTTTCGACAAGCCCGTCTATCTCGAAATTCGATTTTATCAAATATTTTACTGTATCAACGTACGTTTTTCCCATTCATTTCACCTTTTTCTTTCAGCTTTAAATACTTAGATTCTATTTCCTCAAACTGCGCGAATCCCAAGAGTGACCGGAGCTTTTGCGCGAAAAGCGTGTCTGCGGAAAAACCCTGCTCTTCCAAGGCGGTTTTGAAGAACTTCTGTTTCCTCAAGCCCTCCCTGTCGAAATCCAGGAGGAGAACAACCGCCTTTTCCGGCGAAATTGCCTCCAGCCTTTCGATTATTTTCGCAGTTTTTCCGTTTGCAGTCACAAACTTTGCCGCAACCCCAATCGCTTCGAGCGATTGCACGTCATGCTTTCCTTCTACCAACACCGCCTTGCCTTCAAGCTTCTTGATTATTTTCTCAAGCGACTGCAAGCGCGTGGCCTTCAAAAATCCAAACACCTCTTTTCCGAATGCTCGTCCGCGTGCTTTGTTGACTGCACTTTCATCCGCTTTCGCGTTTGTGAGCCATCCGAGCGCGACTGGACTCTAAGCTTGAATAGAGATAGGTACGCCAGCGCTGCAAAAAGATTCTCGAATCAGTTCCTTGCGGCCCGTTCGAGGACTTGTTTCTGCGCTATCAGGTCGTATAAAGAAGGAGAAATTTTGGTTATGTCCGTCGAGGAAATTATCCCGACAGTGTGGTTTCCCTGCATTACGACTAGGCGCCTCAATTTCTTGGTTCCCATCAGGCGAGCAGCCTCGCTCAAGTCCATTTCCGGGCCTATTGTCACGAGCGGGTGCGTCGCCACCTCGCCAACGGTGCAGTGCGTGTTTTTCTTCGCAAGGCACTTGCGCACGAGGTCCGAGTCTGTGATTATGCCCGTGATCTTGCCGTTCTTTTCGACAAGCAAGCTCCCGACTTTTGCGTCGGACATTTTCTTGGCAGTGTCGAATATCGAAGCGCTCTCGTCGATGGTTATCAGTGTGGTCTTCATGCAGTCTCCTACCTTAATGCCTGTATCCATCTCGATCAATTATACTTCAGTTTGAGCCTATAAAAACCCGCCGCAATTAAACGAAGAACACTACGGCGAAAAGCGAAGTTTGATTTTATTATCGAGTTCCTAACCCTATTGATTTTCTAATTCCGGGAAGGAGTCGAAGTGCTTCAGCTTGTTTTGCCGTTATTTTAATTTTATCTTCCGGTTGTTTGGGAGATAAGTATTTGATTGAAATCAAATAATTTATGACCCCATTCAAAGCTTTTCGCCTAAGCCAACCTTCTTTTATTTTAGACGCAGTCTGTTCGAAAGGCCGTCTAAACGCTACTGCCCCTTGTTCTTTGGCTTTTATATTATCTGCCTCTCGGATCATATCAACTAATTGTGCGATTCCAGCTTCTTCAGCTTCGCTTAACGGCTCTTCTGAAACTTCTTGCACGTATCGTTCAAAATGTTTATTCGGCTCTAAACTTTCCGATAATTCACCATAGTCTATTGTTGTTTGTCTTGCCGGTCTGCCCCTTCTTTGTTCTAACTCTTTTGCTTTCTCTTCATGCAATCGTGACAGGGCTTCGATAACGTGGTTTGTTGCCCTGCGAAATTTTTTTGTTCTCGCCATAGTTTGTTTTGAATTCACGGCTATTTTAATTACTCTACTAATAATTTCTTCCTATGTCGCACTACCGGAAAGGCGCTTTCTTCGAACGCCAGCTCAAAAAGTTTTTCGAAGACAAGGGCTTCTTCGTCGTTAGGGCTGCGGGCAGCGGGGTTGCGGGAGACGCACCCGACTTGATAGTGCTAAGCTCCTCGAAAAAATTCGGCATTGAGTGCAAGGCGTGGAAGAATGCCATTCACTTGGACAAGCCGACTGTTGTTTCGTACAAGGAGTGGACGCGTATCACTGGAATGCCTGTTTTTCTTGCTTGGAAGATGCCGCGAAAGGAATGGCGTTTTTTCCCCATTGAAATATTACGCGAAACGCCCAACGGCTTTGCGCTGAGTGTAATAGAATTGCAGTCGGGCTTGACTTTAGAGCAATTGATTCCTTGATTTTTTCCCGACCTAGAGGAGCTTTAAGTTTCCGGTGATTTCGTCGATTTCATTTTCTTTAGCAGGGCCTATGCCAACTGCGGTAATGCTTCCAGCAGGAACTTGCGTGTGCCCCGCATCGCGAATCAATGCGCAAGGCAGTTTCCTGCGTTTCGCTTTTTGGTATAATTCAACGAGCTCCTTGTCGCTTGAAACTTTCAAGACGACTTTCTCCATTCCGATTGAAAGCCACTCGTTGCGCACGCTTTCCTTTGTTTCCAAGAACGCCTGGACTGAAGCGTGGGAGCATTGAGCGGCTATCTTGCCTTTGCCCATTTTCAGCGATGTGTTCAATACGATTGCCTGTTTCATGTTGCTGGCCTTTTTTTCATAAAATTTTTCATGCTGTTTTTCAGCAAGCCGATCCTCTTCCCCAGATTCTGCCAATGCTTTACGCAAAACCAGTCCTTTAAGCAAACCGAAAGCACTTTCTTTCGCCACGTGTTTTACCTTATTTGTTTCTCCACTAAAAACCTTCTATCGTCCAAGGCCCTTATTCTAATTGCTTGCCCTTTGGCAACTTTCAAGTGCCTCGCCAAATCTTCTGGAATGTTTATGCAAAGGGACCTGCCTGAAACAGTAACCCTGCGCAAAAAAGAAAAAGTGTGGATTTTTATTGCATCCGTCCTCCTTTCCATCTCATCCACCTGTTCTTCCGTAAAAGTGAATTCCCCGCAGTTCGGGCATTCGAAAGCCTCCACGTCTTTTAGCGGAACGCCCTCTTCATACTCGTAAGTAGGATAAACAACCCTGTTTGCATTTATGTTGCATTTCAAGCAGGTAAGTTTTTTCATCCCTTTTTTTTCCTCCAAAAAACCGTTACAACTTCCTTTTCTTGTTTTTTATTCCAAAACCACACGACGACTAGCTTGTTGTTTGGAAAGTCGGCTTTGCTGTGGTGTTTTATTCCAAAACGAGAGTTTCTCTCGGAAAAAATCATTTCCCCCTTGTCGAGCGCTTCTGCAATGTCTATTTCACTCAAACCCCGTTTTTCCAGCTGTCGCCTAGCGTGCTTTGAAATCACTACCACTGCCCCGTCAGTCATTAATCCCACTTATCTTGTAAGTGATAATATTAAAACATTTGCTCGCCTCACGCCCGGATGGCATTTTCACCCTAGAGCCACCCGCCGCTGTAAAACGTTTTCTTTTCGCCTTTTTCCGTCTCGACTTTAACCTCCACTGGCTTTTGCAATTCGCTGCCGGAATAATAGAATTTCAAAGCCTTTTCTTTCCCGCGCGCAAAGTTTTGAAACTTCCATTCCAGCAAATCCCCGGTGACCGTCTCTTTCTTCAACGGCTCTTGCGAATAGTCTCCAGTGCTTCCTTCCGGAGCCAGTTGGATTACGCGCATATTTTTTAATGGCCCGAGGTTGTTTTTCACTTTTATCTCGACAATTCCGCCCTTGATGTTTCTATCGACTTTCACCCTTCTTTTTGCCTTCCTGTAGCCGTAAATGGATGCGCCTGCCAAGGGAATCGCAAGCAGGTAATAGGGAAACGGGTTTTGCTTTCCGATTTCCAGCGCAGTGATTGAACTTGCAGTTTTGCCTAGTTTTACTGCTTCCGGCGCTGCAGGCTTGGCTTTCCTAACAACTGTTATTTCCTTAGTTGCATTGCCGAATTGAATGCGCCATCTTCCTTCCCTGTCGAAGAAAAAGTCGAATGCGCCGTTGGAAAGCATCCTGTAAAACGTCCTGCCGTCCGGGTCCATTATTGAGACCGTCCCGCTTGCCGGAACGCCGTTATCAAGCACATTAACGGTTGCCAGCCCGGGTTCGATTTCGCCCCCAACTGCGAATTCAACGCCGTTGCTTTCATTATTGGCCTGCAGTTCGATTTCTGGGGTTGAATTTGTTTGCGTTGCGTCTGGCAATTGGTTTTGCCCAAGCGGAAGTGGTGGTTGCTGTGCGTTTTGCTCCGTGTCTTGAGTTTCGCTTGCATCGAAAGTAAGGCTGCAAACGTTTTGGAAGCAGTAGTTTGAAGCGCATTCAAAATCCTGCGAGCATGAACCGCCAAGCTGGTTCAGTTCGGCTGAAAAGGTTATTTCCGTAATTCCGACTGGGAGTGCCGTGATGTTCATTATTAGCGTGCCGTTTGCAAACTCGTAGTTATTGCCGCTGTCTGAAAAGTTGAAGCCGAGGTTTTCCGGCAAACTTATTTGGATGCTTACGTTGTCCAGCTGGATAAGTTGGTTGTCGATTTGCATGGTCTTGTTGTAATAGCTGTTTTCAATGGCGGTTGT
>DUGE01000041.1 GCA_013331595.1 Microcaldota archaeon
TCGTACTCGGCGAATTTCCTGTCCTTCCAATCGCCGCTTTTCAGCATCTGCGGGGTCAATTGCGTTATGAGCGTGGAGCCCGAGCGCTCTGCCTCGAGTTCTTCGATTCCTTTTGCCGTTGCAATGGCGTAAACTTCCTTCGAGATTTTTTCTTCGACCAGCCCGCGCCTTTTCAGCTCGGTAATGGTAGTTTTTTCTTCGTGGGTCAAGTGCTCTTCGAGAATGCCCTTGCCGATTTTTTGCAGCAGCGCCTCGTGGGGCGTTTTCTTCTGCTCTTTGAGAAGGACATTCCCTTTTTCGATTGCAATCAGGCCGAAGGCTTTTGCCCATTGGAGTGCAATGCCGAACTCCTGTTCTGAAATCCCGTCTTCAACCTGACTTTTTGAGAGGAGCTGTTCGCGCAACTGGCCTATGGGCATCGTTTTGTGGTGTGCCAGTGAGGTCAAAAGCTTTTTTTCCGGCAGGCCTTTAACTGCGGCGTCAGCGCCTTCCTGCGTCAGGCCGTGCGTCAGTGTGGTTTTGGTTTCAACGTTGGCAAACCCTTTTTCCTTCAGCCCTTCCAGAACGCTCATTATGCTTGCGATTGGCACTCCCGAAGCCAAGGCTAGTTCAGCGGCGTTTTTCTTTTCCCGCGCTTTACTCAAGATTGTTTTTTCGAGTTCTTTCAAAGCCATCTCGTTTTTCAACCATGGTTGATTTTTGTTCGTGCTTTTTTTGTTTCAATGCTATTTCGCCGCAAGGACTTTCCAAACATTACGACGCAACGCGCGTCTTGCTCAGCGCAAAGCCGATTAGCCTTCCGGTTCGCACGCTCTGGTCTGTCAGGAATTTTTCGTCGCCTTCAATAATTACCTGCAGGTCGTTGAACATCATGCAATTGCAATTTCCCGTGCGCACCACTACGCGAGAGCCTTTGCATTCAGTCCCAAAGCAGACGTTTTCCCCTCCGTCCACCAGCGCGTAGGCCGTTGCATTCTTGCCTTGCAGTGCAAGCGAGCGCATGACTTCGGAAGTCATTATCGTGATTATCGAATTGCGCGTGTCGTTCGAGGCAAACAAGTCCTGTTCCACCAAAATGCGTTTTTCAACAAGGCGTTTTTGTATGTCGCCCAGCGGGTCGGCCGACTTGACTAGCAGGCTGTTCTCAATAAGAGTCTCGTTCTTGTGCGAGCCTGTTGTCATGAAATAGAACACGCCTGCGAAGACGATGATTGAGACTGCGATTATTGCGGTTGTTTCGGTTTTTTCCATTCAAACACCTTTTTAGGGAGGGCACAAAATATTCCGGCAGTTGGCTGTTATTTTCAACGCCGCTGTTCAAATAAACATTTCCCAGCCTTCTGCGGCGAGGGCGCTTTGCTGGAAAGTTTCCCGCGCTTCGTTCAAGACAATGCTCCGGTCTTCATAGCGGTTGCTTATGTGCGAAAGCAAGAGTTTTTTCGCCCTTGCCTTTAGTGCGGTTTCAGCAGCTTGTTTTGCGGTAGAATGGTGCTTTTCTTTCGCCATTGCCCCGTCTTTCTCGACAAAGCAAGAGTCGTGGATGAGCAGGTCGGCGCCCTGGGCGTTGCGCACTATGCTCGTGCAGGGCATTGAATCGCCTGTGAAAACGATTTTCTTTCCTGCCTGCTGGTACGTAACGTCTTCAAGCTTGATTGTTTTCGAGCCGACTTTGAGTTTGCCTTTCTCCTGAATGTCAGTAAACATCCTTCCTTTGATTCCCGCTGCCTTTGCTTTCTTTTCGTCAAAGCGCACTGAAGGAGGCTCTTCCAGCACGTAGCCGAGGGCAGGGCAGCCGTGCTCGACTTTGAAGGCCTTGATGTTGAAGAGCTTTGTTTTCAAGGCAATTCCGCTTGAAACGTCCTTGATTGTAATGGGAAATGCCGGCTTCAAGTGGGGCATGGCGAAAATCGGGGTTAGGAATGCTTTCGTTCCAGGCGGCCCGTAAACCTTGAGCTCTTCCTTACGCCCCAAAAGGCCCATCGTCTGCGTTAGCCCGAAAATGCCGAGGAAATGGTCGGCGTGCATGTGGGAAAGGAAAATCGCGTCTATGGCGAAGCCCATGCCGTACTTAAGAAGTTGCACTTGCGTTGCCTCGGGGCAGTCGAAGAGGAAAATGCCGCCGTACTTCAAGGCAAAACCAGCGGGTAGGGTGTTCTTCGTGGGCATGCTTCCGCCGCTTCCCAAAACTACGAGACGAATCATTGAAATAATCTCCTTAACATTGCGCCCAAACCGCTTCTGCGGGTTATGAGCGAATATTTAGAATCCTGCCCAATCCTCTCTTCATTAAGGCCTATTTCTTGATATTTTTTCCTATATGACATTTCTAGTTGACGTGTTGGCATGAAAGGCTGCCCGCCATGAACTTCAGCTATTCCGAAAGATTTTGCGTATTGAATTGCATGTTTTCCTAGAAAAACATTCCATTTTTCGCGGGCCAGCTTTTCAAAGTCTTCCAATTCCCTTTGTTTTCCCAGTCTTCCCTGAATGTTTCTTATGACCATGTGCACGCCGTTAGGTTGTGTGTGGAAGTTGACTCCCATGGTTGCAACCGGTTCTTCGCCTTTTTTTAGTATTAGCCAAACGATTGCTTCGGGGTGCATTGTTATTTCCATTTGCTCGTCAACGAAAGAAGGTGATAGCGTGAAACCTGCAGGTGTTTCAGCCTTTGCAAAGTATTTTTTCATGCTTGCCATTCGCTTCCGATTTTCTTCGATTTCCTTAATCCTTCTTCGGAAAGAAAGGCGCGGGTTCGTTTCTGCATATAGCGTCAGGGCGGCGAGGCTTGGAATATTTATTTCCGAGGTTGGCGTTATTGTAGAAATGTCCGAGTATTTTTTCGATAGTATGCTTAGTCGTCTTTTGATTTCTCTTGCGCATCGCTCATCGTCCTCCCACTTATGCGGTTCTGTTTGCAGCATGTCTGCCAAGAAATGGCGTGCTAAAAATCTTGCGTGCTCCAATTCAAAAATAGTGCCTGCGAACTGCTTTCCATAGTCTATTGCCCTGAAACCAAACTGTTCGGAATCGTCGCCAAAAACCCTTTTCAATATTTTTTTCTCCTTTTCATTGACCCGGTGTCTGAGGTTTTCGTTTTCCGTTATTATTGGGTCGATAATGCCGCGGCCTCTTTTCATTTTTTCACTTTTTTTACCTAACCAGGGCTTAGTCGGAGAAAAAGCTATTTAAGCAAATTAATTAATCCCCTGCATGCGTTTAAACTATATCGTTCTATTACCCCAATGGTGGAATAATGCCTGGCTTGAAGACTAAAATCTCCGTGAAAAGCACTGCCGAACTCAAGGTGCCTGTGAAGATAGTAGACCAGGTTATTGGCCAGCAGAAGGCCGTGGCGATAATCCGCAAGGCCGCCAAGCAAAAGCGCAACGTTCTGCTCATCGGAACGCCTGGCACTGGAAAATCGATGCTCGCCCAAGCCATGAGCGAGTTGATGCAGGCTGCTGACTTGAAGGACGTCCTCGTTTATCCGAATGATGATGACCCGAACGTGCCGAAAGTGCGCGTAGTGAAGGCAGGGGAAGGCAGGAAAATAATGGAGCAGGAGCGCATCAAAGCCACGCCTTCAAACAACTTCAACCTCATAGTAATCCTTTTCCTTTTCCTTTCGTCTTTCTTCCTCTTGTCTTTCGGGAGGCAAGAGTGGGGCGACGTCATCACCGCAGCGCTTCTCATAGGCCTGTTCATAGTGAGCGGCATTATGGCAATCGGAATGCAGCTAGGGCGCAGCAGGCTTTTCGGCGAATCAGTGGGGCCAAAAATGCTGGTTGACAATTCCGAGAAGAAAACCTCCCCGTTCATTGACGCAACCGGTGCCCGCGCTGGAGCGTTGCTTGGCGATGTCAAACACGATCCGCTTCAGTCATTTTTTTCAAATTCAATTGTTTTCAAAAAAGTGGATGAAAACTTAATTCCACTGAAGATTCAAGATTTGGTTGAGGAATTGCTGGTCAAATATCCGAATGCAATTGAGAGAAATAATGAAAATTACGAAGGGCTGGTAATTCCCGAACATGAAAAAATTTACGTAATGGGTTTCAAAGACGGCTTAATGCAACCAGTGAGAGTTTTTTGCGTTAACCGGAGAGCATACAATGGTATAATGAATGCAATTGGAAATGAAAATTCCAGGGTGATAGTGACTCCTGAGCACAAAGTTTTTGTTAATGGCAATTATGTTGAAGCTGAAAAACTAACTGGCATTGAGAATTTGGTGACTTATTCGCAGCCGATCATCACCGGGGAAGACATAATAAAAACTTTTTCAGAGCAGGATCAGAAAGACGCGGCTAATTACTCTAAATTCGCAAAAATTAAGAGTGAAAACCCCGCTTTCGGTTACAAAAAAATTGCCAAGTTGCTTGGAGTAAACGCAGGGCAAACCAGATGGTGGAATAACAATAAGTTCAAGCCAAAAGCAGTCAATACGGTCGAACGTTTGGAATTTTTAGGCTTACTGCCTTTTGCTTTGGATAATTCTGCCATGCCGATAGTTGCAAGAGTTTTAGGTACTACCTTCGGGGATGGAGGCATCCAATCTAACCTTAATCAAATATTTCTTTCATCTTCTGAAGAAAGTTCACTGCAAGAATATGAAACAGATTTAGTTTCAATATTCGGGGAAGATATTAGAAAAAATTTCTCTAGAATAACGAGTGGAATAAATAATTCCGGCAAACTCGTTCGAAATACCAACCGAGATGCCGTTAGGTTTTTCATAGCCTTAGGCGCGCCTAGGGGTAGAAAAAATAAGGATGTTAAAATTCCGGCATGGATTCATCTAAATAAAGCTGTTGAAAAAGAATTTTTTGGAGCTCTTTTTGGAAACGAACTTTGCAGTCCTAAATTTTCTGAAAAAACACGTCACATTAACGATTTTGCCATCGCTTTTGGTGGCGCTTACGAATTAAAAACGAGCAAGTTAGCGCTTTTGGAGTCAATTGCAGCCTTTTTGAATTCTTACGGCATTAAATCATCGAGGGCTATTTATGAGCACAATTTTCGAGGTAAAAGCTGGATGTGGAGACTTTCAATCTCGACCGAAATCGAGAATCTTCTGAGATTTCATCATTTCATTCCTATCCGGTATTCAAAAAACAAGGCGCAAAGAATTGGTGAGGCTATAGAAAACGTCCTAGGCCGAAAAGTAGATTCGTGTATTAAATTCGCTTCTGCCCGAAAGTCTGAAAATTACATTTTGCAGACTCTTCGAGTTTCAAAAAATATGCTGCAAAAAATATTATTGGATCGACCCTTTGAATTCAGCGATAAAACGATTAACTTTTCAGGAGCTTTATATAATATTACGACCGAATCAGGCAATTTGTTTGCCAACGGAATCCTCGTGAGCAATTCCGGAGGGCTTGGCACTCCAGCGCACTTGCGTGTCGATGCTGGTTTTGTGCATAAGGCGAGCGGCGGGGTCTTGTTCATAGATGAAGTTTCTTCGCTCTCCTCGCGCGCACAGCAGGAACTGCTTACTGCAATGCAGGAAAAGCGCTATTCCATTACGGGGCAGAGCGAGCTTTCGAGCGGCGCGCAAGTGCGCAGCGAGCCCGTGCCGTGCGATTTCGTGCTCGTGGCCGCAGGAAACTACCGCGACATGCAGAAGATGCATCCTGCCCTCCGCTCCAGGATCCGAGGCTACGGCTACGAAGTTTACATGGAAGAGCAGATTGAAGACTCTGCGGAAAACGAGGAGAAGCTCATGCGCTTCATAGCCCAGGAGATTACGAAAGACGGACGGATTCCGCACTTCGACGTTTCCGCGGTTGAGGAGATAGTTTACGAGGCGCGCAAGCGCAGCGGAAGGAAAAACAAGCTCACCTTGAAACTAAGGGATTTGGGCGGGTTGATTCGCGCTGCAGGCGACGTTGCCAATGAGGAAGGGGCGAAGCTCGTGAACGCAAAGCACGTTATCCAGGCAAAGCAGTTTGCCCGCACTCTTGAACAGCAGATTTCCCAGCAGGCTATCGACATGCGCAAGGAATACCGCGTTTTCACCACCAGCGGCGCGCAGGTGGGCAAGGTGAACGGCCTTGCGGTCATGGGTGAGTCCGGCGTTGTTTTGCCCATCGTTGCTGAAGTTGCTCCTGCATCTTCGAAAGAGGAAGGCAGGACTATTGCAACAGGAAAACTAGGGGACATTGCGAAAGAGGCTGTTGCAAACGTTTCAGCAATCATCAAACGCCACACTGGCAAGGACACTTCCTCCTACGATATCCACATCCAGTTCCTCCAGACTTACGAAGGCGTTGAGGGCGACAGCGCAAGCGTTTCAGTGGCAACTGCAGTCATTTCTGCGCTGGAAGAGGTTGCGGTCAAGCAAGACCTTGCGCTGACCGGTTCTTTGAGCGTCCGCGGGGAAGTCCTGCCGGTTGGCGGCGTGACGCAGAAAGTCGAGGCGGCGCTGGAGGCGGGCTTGAAGCGTGCGGTTGTTCCCTACGCCAACAAGGATGACGTTGTGCTGAACGAGGCGCAGTTGAAGAGAATCGAGATTATTCCCGTGAAAAGCATTTACGACGTGCTGTACCACGCGCTGAAGGACGGCAAGAAGAAGGATAAGCTCCTGTCGCAAATAAAGAAGGAAATCGCCTGAAGCTTTTCATATTTTCAGGCCACAAAAGTAACGTCAATTAACGAAAGCTTTATATATGATTTAAGCTTGGATTAGTATTACCTTTCCGAATTTTGAATAAAGAGTGGTTGCGAGAAGACTCGGCACGCAGTTTTCGTCTTCTGGGATTGCCTCCTTGGGGTTGCCTGCGTCTCTCGAACCACAGTCTCTAACCTTAGCCTATTCTATTCGATACGCTTCAAGCTAGGGGTTTTGTTCGCACTCAGAAAAGTTCGCGTGCAAATGCGGGTCAGCGGTTTTTTCCGTTTCGGAAAAAAGTTTTTTTCGCTTTCATTCCCTCAAGAGCTTTCCTTGAAGCGCTTGACCTTCATGTTGAAAGGCATCAAGTTTGCTCTAGAGTAGCCCAGACAATAGGCAATAACAGTCCAGATTCTTCCGAATCCTTTTTGAAAGTCGAATTCGTCCGAGCTCATTTGATGGGTTTACCCTTTATTCTCGAAAAAGACGTTACGCGACGGCGGTTAAAAAAACTATTGTTTTACCGGTGAATAGAAGGAAAAGCGGCTTTTCACGAATCCTTTCCTCTTCGCATCCTCAAGCCTAGCGTGCAAATACTCCAGTTTCTTTTTCTCTTCGTCGACGACGATCGCCTGCTTCAAAAACTCTTTGCTCAACGAATTCACTTCAACCTTTTTTCCCTTCAAAAAACCGTCCAAACGGCTTCGCAATTTACCCCTCAGCTTCTCCAGTTTTTTCTTATCCAGATCCAGCTTCTTCTCCTTCTTTTCCTTCTCGTGGACGATGAAATGCAAAACGTGGGAAGCGTGGGACAACGAAGACACTAGAACACCTTACGCATTATAACCAAAAGAAGGTTTTTAGGCTTTCTTACTTCCCACCAGCATTATCTGGGCTAACAACGCTTCCAGCTGGATTCTCTCGTCCGCCCCTTCGCTCAACCGGAAATCGTACTCCCCGACCCTATCCACCAGCTGCACTTTCACTTCATCCGAAACGCCCAAAGCTATAACCTCTCGGTAAACCTGCTGCAAAACATCTTCCCCGCTCATCGCGTACTTCACCATCACCGTATTCAGTTTATTTCTGGCTTCAATGAACTTTCCCTTCAACGCCAGTTCAACCATTTCCGCAATTTCCTTCGGCCTCGCACGGCTTGAAACTTCGAACACTTTTTCCTCGGTGATTTTTCCTTTCTCTGCAGAACCCTGCAAACAATTTATAGCCTTTCTCGCGTCCCCTTCCGAAATGTAGGCGATCGCGTCCAGCGCCTTGTCATCCACATCCAGCCCTTCCTTCTTCGCTATATCCTGGACTATTTTCTTCAAATCCCCATCTTCAAGGCTCCTGAACCTGAAAACCGCGCAACGCGATTGGATGGGCTCGATTATGCTCGAAGAGTAATTGCAGCTCAAGATGAAACGGCAGTTTCGAGCGTAAGCTTCCATGGTCCTTCTCAACGCCTGTTGCGCGTCTGAGGTTAGCGAATCGGCTTCGTCCAAAAGAATAAGCTTGAAATCCACTCCCGACAAGGGCAGGGTTCTCGCGAAATCCTTTATCTTTCCCCTGACGACGTCTATCCCCCTTTCATCGCTGGCGTTCAATTCGATGAAACTCTGTTGGCGGTCTTCCCCGTACAGCTCGTCTGCCAAAGCCAACGCTGCGGTAGTCTTGCCAACTCCGGCTCTCCCGGCGAAAAGAAGGTTGGGAAGGTTTTTTGTTTTAGCGAAATTCTCGAGCCTTTCGAAAACGTGCTTGTTGCCCGCTATGTCCTTTATCTTCCTGGGACGGTATTTTTCAACCCAAGGCTCGAAAACGCCTTTAACCAAAACAACCCACTTCCCGAGTCTTACAAGCTTTTGAACTTCCTGCGCTTGTGCAAGTCGCCCCAGCAATCCCTGCAGATTATAGTGTGCAGGAGTTTAGAGTGGGTCGCAGCGCTCTTTTCGCACGCCCTGCAGATTTTGCGAGAGCAGTAATCGCACGGTTCCAAGAACGGAGTTTCCTTCTTGCAACGGTCGCAAATGTAAGGCTTAGCCGCTTTAACCATATTTCATCAGTCCACCATCAACGTTAAACTTCCCATCCTCGCGAAAAACAAGGTTTCCCGGCGAAAACGAGGGATAACCTTTTGAGAAAAAGAGTTTTTAATCGTTTTCTTGCCGAGTTAATAGAGCGTGCGGGAAAAATGAAGGTTTACATAAAGACTTACGGGTGCACTTTCAACCAAGCGGACTCCGACAGGATGGAAATGGAGTTGAAAGAGCATAAGCACGAGATAACGGAGAGCGAAAGCCAGGCGGACGTCATTCTATTGAATACGTGCAGCGTCAAGGACGCCACACAGCAGAAAATCCTTTGGAAAGTTACGCACACGCCCAAGCCGCTCGTCGTAGCCGGTTGCCTGGCCCAAACCACGCCTTCGCTCGTGCAAAAAGCCAACTCCAAAGCTTCGCTCGTAGGCACGTTCAGCCAGGATAGCGTTGTTGAAGCGGTGGAAAACGCTTTCGCGGGAAAAAAAACCGTTTTCACTAAAAACAACGGCTTCCCGAAACTAAATCCGGTTACGGACGGGGTTATAGCCCGAATCCAGATCAACTCCGGCTGCGCTTCCTCCTGCACTTTCTGCTCCACGAAACTAGCCAGGGGAGGAGTGAAAAGCTACCGCCCGAGGGAAATCCTGGACGCGATAGAAAAAACGGTTTTGCAGGGTGGGGCTAAGGAAATACAGTTGACTTCCCAAGACACTGGAGCCTACGGATTGGATTGCGGCGTTACCCTCCCCGGGCTTTTGGGGAGGATAAGCGAAATCAACGGCGATTTCAAGGTGAGGGTGGGAATGCTCAACCCCCAGCATTTTTTGCGTTTGGAGGAAAAACTCCTGAAAGCTTTTGAAAACGAAAAAATCTACAAGTTCTTCCACATTCCCGTCCAAAGCGGCAGCGACAGCGTATTGAAGGACATGAAAAGAGGCTATACGATTCAAGAAGCGGCGTCGTGCTTTGAAAAAATAAACGGGAAGTTTCCGAACGCGGTTTTGGCTACGGATATAATCGTAGGCTATCCGACTGAATCGAAAGAAGATTTTGAAGAGACGCTCGGGTTTTTGAGGAAAGCGGAATGCGACATGGTCAATATTTCGAAATTCTCCTCCCGCCCCAAAACGCCTGCTTTCAAGTTAAAACAGCTGGAAAACGACGAAGTGAAAAAAAGAAGCGAAATGGCAAGCGCCCTGGCGAGAAGTGTAAGCCTGGGCAAAAACAAGAAGTTCGTCGGGCAAAACGCCAGAATCCTGATAACCGAGAAAGCCAAAACCGGTTTTTCCGGAAGAACGCAGGAGTACAGGCAGGTGGTCGTGAGCAAAGCGAGGATAGGCGGGGTTTTGGACGTGAAAATGCACAAAGCCCGAATAGGCTGCCTGCTCGGAAGAAAAGCGTCGGGAAAAGCATTTTAATAAAGTTAGAAGGTTTAATGACAAGCGAGGGAAAAAACATGGGGGGTTTCGGCGTTATGTTGAATCACGCTATAGACGCATACCAACGCAATTTGAAGCTCATCTCCGCATTCAGCATCCCGTTTTTGATTGCATTCCCGCTATCCCTGCTTTTGCCGAATTTCGTCGCCTTGAGCGCTACTTTCCTGCGAATCGGAAGCATCAAGACGGACTTGAGCACTCTCGACTCCATGCTCATAATCGCAGCCATAGTGTTCGCAATAGTCTTCTTTTCGTTCGCCATAGCCGCGATCAACGTAGTAGTGAAAAGCCAGCGGACGCTCAACCGGCTCACGTCGAGGGACATTGGGCTGATCGAAAGCTCAACGCTCAACCTGTTTTTCATCTACATAACCGCTTTTGCCGTCATCGTCGCGTTCAACCTCCTGGCATTCGAATACGCGTGGAACCCGGCGCTCGGAATGCTCTTCGGGCTGGTAGTATCGCTGTTGGTTTTGTTCGCGCCCCAAGCCGTCGTGATAGAAGAACAGGGCCTGAGCCACGCGATTTCAAGAAGCATTACTTTGATAGAAAAGAAGTTTTCGTACGTAATCCTCTTCCTCATTACAGCCGCGATACTGCTTTTGGTAAACACGTGGTTTTTCCTGGAACTCGGGAAGGCATTGTGGTTCTCGCGCTTCATCGCGCTCATAATCCAGTCGATGTTCATACTCCCGTTCCTGGAAGTCTTGAAAACCCAGATTTACCTCAGCAAATACGCGTTGCTTTGAATTCTCTTTCGTTTCAACCGCGTTAAACGGCACACGGGTTTTATATACAAGTAATGGCGAAACTTGACTTTATGCGATTGATCATTGCGGAAAAGCCGACGGTAGCCGAGAAAATAGCCGCGGCTTTGGGAAAAAACACCAGGAAAGCCGTCGGTGGAGTGGCATACTACGAGGTTCCCGGGAAAAACGCGGTTGTCGCGCCAGCGGTCGGCCACTTGTTTTCCCTCCACCAAAAAACGCCAGGCAGCGGCTACCCCGTTTTCGAAATAGAGTGGGTTCCGGGCTTCGAAGCGGACAAGAAAAGCGATTACTCCAAAAAATATTATACTCTGTTGAAAAAACTCGCGAAAGAAGCCGACGAAGTGGTCAACGCCTGCGACTGGGACGTCGAAGGGTCCACCATTGGCGGGAATATAATCGAATTCCTGGCGAAAGGAAAGAAAGCCGAGAGAATGTTTTTCTCCACGCTTACGAAGGAAGATTTGACTGAAGCCTACGAAAATTTGAAGCCGCTTGATATACCGTTCCTCCGTTCCGGCCAGACCAGGCATACTCTCGACTGGCTTTGGGGAATCAACGTTTCGAGGGCGTTAATGGGCGCCATCCGCAAGGCAGGCGTATTCCGGATAATGAGCATGGGAAGGGTGCAAGGGCCGGCGCTCGCTTTGTTGAGCGAAAAGGAATTGAAGATAAAGAGTTTCGTTTCCACGCCTTACTGGCAGGTTTTCGCTTACGCCCAAGGGGTCGAATTCCTGCACAAGCAAAACCGGTTTTTGGACGAGAAGCAAGCGGAAAAAGCGCTGGAAAACAGCGACAAGAACGCTTCGGTAAAAAGCGTTGAAAAGCAAAAGTTCAAGCAACTGCCGCCTTTTCCCTTCGATTTAACAAGCCTGCAGATAGAAGCTTACGCCGCCATAGGATTCACGCCCACTAAAACCCTCGAATTGGCGCAAGAATTGTACGAAGCGGCGGCAATAAGCTACCCCCGCACCTCGTCGCAAAAACTCCCCGCCAAATTAAACCACGAGAAAATAATCAAGCAGCTTGAAGAACAAAAAGAACTGGCAGTTTTTTCCAAAAAACTCCAGGAGCAAAAGCGCTTTGTCCCTCACGAAGGGCCGAAAGACGATCCCGCACACCCGGCCATTTACCCGACGGGCGTATACCCGAAAGCAAGCAAAGACGCTTCGAGATTATACCAGTTGATCGCAAGGCGCTATTTGTCTACTTTCGCCAAGCCCGCACTCAGGGAAAAACAAAAAGTGATTTTGCAAAGCGGGAGCGAAGAGTACGCGACCGACGGCGTCACTACAAGCGAGAAAGGCTGGTTCGAGTTTTACGAGCCCTTTCTCCGCTTGAAGGAAAAACAACTGCCGGAATTCAACGAAGGCGGGAAAATCAAGGTCGACAAGATCGAGATCGTTGAAAAGCAAACCCAGCCTCCGCAGCGTTATACTGAAGCTTCGATAATCAAAGCTCTCGAGGAAGAAAACCTCGGAACCAAGGCGACTCGCGCGGAAATAATTAAAACCCTTTACGACCGGGAATACGTTTCCGGAAAGTCGATCGAAGTGACGCCTTTGGGGCTGAGCGTTTTCCAGGCGATGGAAAAGCACGTTCCGGAAATCATTTCCCCGGACTTGACTCGCCAGTTCGAAGGCGAAATGGAGGAAATCCAGGCGGAAAAGAAGACGAGCGAACAGGTTTTGGAAAAAGGAAAGGCGATTTTGAAAAAGCTCCTGACCAGCTTCAAGAAAGACGAGGGCGAGATAGGGGGAGAGCTGTTGGAAGCCGTCAACCAAACGCAAAAGCAATCGAGCGAACTCGGCGAGTGCACCAAGTGCGGAAAAGGAAAAATCGTCATCAAGAGAAGCCGCTTCGGGGTTTTCGCCGCGTGCGACCAATACCCCGACTGCAAAACCACGTTTCCCCTCCCCAAAAACTCCCTGCCCAAGCCTACGGGCAAAGCCTGCGAGTTCTGCAAAGCACCGGTCATCACGGTAATCAGGCGCGGGAGAAGGCCGTTCAACATGTGCCTCACGCCCAACTGCGAAAGCAAGAAAGACTGGGGGCAAAAATGGGTCAAGAAAGCCCCGGAAAAAAAGGCTGAAGAAAAATGAAAATCGCATTGGATGTAAGGAAAAGCGCGTTGGAAAACGCACGGGCGTTATTCGAAGAAGCCAAGAAATTCAGGCGGAAAAAAGAGGGGGCGGAAAAGGCGATTGAAGAAACGAAAAGGAAAATCGCCACCAAAGCCGGGGAAGAAAGGCAGGAGAAAGGGAAAGCTTCTTTCAAAATAAAGAGAAAGTGGTTTCACGAATTCCGGTTTTTCCATACCACGAACGGGTTTTTGTGCGTCGGAGGCAAGAACGCCAAGCAAAACGACCTGCTCGTCGCCAACAACCTGAAGGAAAACGACTTGTTCTTCCACGCCGACGTGCATGGTGCAAGCGCCGTAATACTCAAGGAAGGAACCAAGGCAAAAGAGAAGGATTTGAAGGAAGCCGCCCAGTTTGCCGCCTGTTACTCGAACGCCTGGAAGCTGCAAAGCGGGGTTGCCGACGTTTACAGCGTTTCCAAAAGCCAGGTTTCCAAATACTCGAGCGGAGAATTCGTAGGGAAAGGCGCGTTCCTGATTTCCGGCANNAAGAACGTGGAATTAATGATGACTTTTACGGGTATGGGAGATGAAATAAACTTGGAGCCGGCTGAAAAGATTACGGGAAACAAAATTGGCGGAGGATGGGGGCCGATTATCAAGCCGGGAAGGAAAACCAAGGAAGAATTGTTCAAGGAATTGAAGGGAACGCTGAAGATAAAGAAAACCGACTTGTTTTTTTCGCTTATCCCAGGCAACAGCGAGTTGGTTTAAATTAAGGCGTAGGATAAAAGAATAAGGCGAGGAAAAATGGCTGAAGCGAAAAGGCTTTTGGTATTGTGCGTTGACGTGGACAACGACCTTGGCGAAAAGGCGAAAGTCAAAGGACCCATCGTCGGAAGAAAGGAAAACCTCGAGGCGGCTGCGGCGCTGGGGATAGCAGACCCCGAAGACGCGGATGCAAACACGGTTTATGCGGCGGTAAAGCTTTACGACGAGTTGAGCAGGGAATTCAGGCACGTGCAAATCGCAACCGTCACCGGCGACCAGAGGCACGGCTATCACGCCCACTCCCAGGTAGTCAAGCAACTCGAAAAAATCATGGACGAGTTTTCGCCAGACGCGTGCGTTTTCGTCAGCGACGGGGCGAGCGACGAACAGGTTTTGCCTCTCGTAAATTCGAGAGTGAAGGCAAACAGCGTCCG
>DUGE01000114.1 GCA_013331595.1 Microcaldota archaeon
GTGTTTTAAGGCAATGAGCATTGCCCTTCGCAATTCTCCCACAACATCGGCCAAGCCGCTCAAAAACTGGCGGTAATCCACGCCCAGCTTCCCGAAATCGGGCAGGGACTCATTCTCCAGAATGGCCAGGAGGCTCTTGATTTCAATGTACTCCTGGAAAGCCTGCGAGGCAGTGCCTTCAAAACCCTGCTTGATTTCCGAAAGCTTTTTCGCCTTGCCATCGATTTCCCTTACCAAGGCACGGGCTTCCTTCAAGTCGCCCGTATGCAAATGGCGAATGGCATTGGCACAATCGCGGATAAGCCCCCTGCTGAGCACAATGACTTCATCCTGCCTTTTTTCCATGCTGTCAAGCTTTTTGGCTATTGAGGAAATGGTCTTGCCCAAATTTTTCATTATGCAACGCCCCGAATAGTTTGTTTAATATATTTCGGGGTTTTGCTTTAATAAATATAGAACCAGTGGAGAGGCGATGGCGTTGGAAGAAATAATCGGGCTCATGGGAACAATACTCATAGTCATAGGCTGGGGTTTTGAAATACGGCAAATAATACGCCGGAACCATTCTCCCCTCGACCTGAATTTCGGCATAATGTACCTGGCCGGAAGCATCATGCTCATGGCCTACGCCCTTGCAATCAACGCGCCGATTTTCGCGTTCCTCAACTTCCTCGCAGCTGCCATGGCACTGCTTGCGCTATACTACAAATGGCACGAAAAGAAAAAACACGCCCACACCATCCACGAGCACGCATTCCACTCGACAGTCCGGGAAATCGTAGCCTGGCCTAAAACCAAGGCAAAAGGCAGGGGAAGAAAATGAAGAACGAAACGCTGGTTGTTTCACTGGGCGGAAGCACGCTCTACGCCGGCAACAAGTTCGACACTGCTAAAGCCAAAAGCATTTGCGCAACCCTAGCCAAGGCAGCCAAACACCATGCACTTATCGTAGTCGTGGGCGGGGGGCCGCTTGCAAGAAAGCACGTCGAGGCCATACGCAAAAAAGGCGGGAACGAATTTCACGCGGACATTGCGGCCATTGGAGCAACGCACGAAAATGCCAGGCGCATTTCCAAGCTTTTGCCCAACAGCATTTTCATCACTGAATTCAAGCAAGCCCGGCCTTTGCTCAAGAAAGGCAAAATCATCGTTTCGGGCGGAATGATTCCAGGCATTACTACCGATGCAGTTTCAGTGCTTTTTGCAGAACTGCTGGGAGCAAAGCGCGTGGTGAACGTTTCTAACGTCGACGGCGTTTATACGGCCGACCCGAAGAAAAACAAGCACGCCAGGCTAATCAAGCGCATGACTCACGGGCAACTGGTTGCTTTGGCCGTGAAAAGCGACTCGCGCAAGGCAAGGGAAAACTTCGTCTTCGACCTCGTTGCGGCAAAACTCGCGGCAAGAAGCAAAATAACAGTTCAATTCAGTTCAGTGAAAAATCTCGCCAAGGCGCTATTGAAAAAAAGTTTTGGCGGAACAACCGTAGCATAGGGCGAAAAATCAAGGCTTGAACGTTTCGAGCTTGACGCCCTCGCTGCTTATGTTCAAGCCGAGAACTTTCAGCCCGCGCGACGCCCAAAATTCTTCCAATCTCTTTTTGTCTTCAGGCGAAAGGCATAATGCGGCAATGCTGTCCCCGCCGCCGGCGCCCGGAAGGCATGCGATGAAAGCGCCGTTTGCAACGCTTTCCTCCCGCAAAACAGCGTACTCTTCGCTTTCAACTTCCGCGCCGCAGTGCAAGCCCAACTGCTTGCGCAAAAGCTGCGCATGGTTGAACATCTTCCTGAACGCGCCGAGGTTTTTCTCGGAAAAGTCTTTCGAAAGCCTCTTGAGTTCGCCTATGGCAAGGTAATTCGCCGCATTGTACTCTTTCATGAGCTCGAAGTAATCCTCTGTGTTCGCTTCTTTCCAAACATTGAGTTTTTCAACCATTTCGCCGGTAGAAGCGCTTTTCCCCAACGATGCAATAGCAAAACTAAACTGCGGTGGGAGCGGAATGCTGGCCGTTGCATAATCCCAATCCATTTCAACCACTTGGGGGAACGGCCCNNGCAACGTCAAAACCGCTTCCAACCTTGCCTTGAGCCATTGAATGCGAATACTGGGCAATCTTGTGAATTTTGTCTTTGTTCTCCAAAACACCCAGACCATGAAATTCAAACAACGCGGCCGTAGTGGCAACAACAACCGCAGCACTCCCACCCAAACCCGCTTTGGCTTCAGTGCCGCCAACGCCGAAAGCATCGTCGCTCCTTGTTTCCAAAGTGAAGGGTTTGACCGTAATGCCTTTCCAGGCGAAGTATTTCAAGCAAGCTTCAACAGTTGTCTTAACGAACTTGCCAGCCGCAGAATCGTTGTTCAAAACGAGCTTTCCGCCCTCAAAAATGCCGCTGGCGTCAAAGCCGAATTGCGGCGCCTTCAACTCAATCTTATGGCTTTCAACAACCGTAGCGTAGACGCGCTTATCAACGCCCGTGACAAAACAAACGTTCGGCCTTTCCAAAACAGAATAGCCTCCGAGCCAAAGTATCTTGCCGGGCGCAGAACAAACAACCAAAAAAAACACCGTTTCAATCAACAACTATTTTCTGCGCACTCTCATCGAAAAACGCCTTTTTCACTTCCCCCTTCGAGCCAATCAAGTGCCCTTCTTTCAAGTACTTCGGCCCCTCGCCTACATTGCAAACAATTATTTTGCGCACGCCTTGAATGCCGAAAAGCAGTTGCTTGACTTTCCCAACGTTCTTTTCAGTCGTGTAAACGTGCGCATTAGGCCCCGCATCGAAAGTATAACCGGCAATAACACCCTTTCCGTTCAATTCGTGCACGGCGTGCATTATTTCCTTGCTCGAATCATTCAAATAAGTAATGGGCGGCCAAGTGTCGAGCATTACTGCATGCATGTTGCTTGACTCTCGCATTGTTAATTCTGCAAAAGCTGGGAAATCTTTCGCCAAAACGGCTTTTTTCATGTCGGCAATAAGCTTCGGGAGGTAGGTGAGCCTTGCCTTGAACAAAACGCTTGTGCCGACAGTCTGCCTCATTCCCGCCCGCGATGAAACCTTCTTTTTCTC